>NZ_CACVCE010000057.1:0-5318 GCF_902729445.1 Magnetospirillum sp. LM-5
AATCATGTTGGCGATGTCGCCGATCAGTTCGATCTCGAATCCCTTGCCCTCGGTCGGATGCACCACCACCCGCTCGATCAGGGCGCGGATGATCTCGGTGGCCTCGGTGCTGCTGGCCGGGTCACCCAGGGCGTCGTGCAGGCTGCCGACCTTGGCGCGGTACAGCTCCGACAGGTTGGGATGCAGGCGGGGCAGGGGAGCTTGCGGCTCAGACAGGCGGCGCTCCAGCTCGGCCTTGCGCCCCCCCCAGATCATCCAACTGGCCCTGGAGGCCGGGAGCGCGGAATCCGTCGGCGATGGCGTCGATCAGGCCGGTGGTTCAGTTCCTCGGCGCGAAGCGTGCCCGACGACAGCCCCTGGGCCAGACCGAACAGGGATTGCTCCAACTGCTCGGACGACGCGCCCAGGGCGATGGCGGTGGACTGGAAGCCCTCCAACAGGGAGCGGGATTCACCAGTGGTGATGATCCCGGCCTTCTGCAACGCCGCCAGCCGGGAATAAGCCCCGACCACCGTCTCCAGGGCGGTGCCGGTCTTCTGCGCCTGGGCATAGAGATAGCTGGTGGTTTCGGTCAGCGCCGCGGCGCCGACTAGGCCCTTGAGGCGGGCCTCCAGGCTTTCCACCTTGATGGTGGACTCCACCATGGCCTTGCCGAAGAAGCCGATGGCCGCGCCCGCCGCCAGCCCCGCCGGTCCCAGCGCCATCATCACCGAGCCGATGGGGCCAAGCCGGGAAGCAAACCCCGCCATGCCGCCCTGGATGTCCTGGCTGGCGGCATTCATGGCCAGCAGCGACTTCGACGCCGGTTGCGCCGCCGACTCGATCCTGGCCAGCGCCTTCTGGCCGTCGTTACCCAGTTGGATCAGGCTACGGCGCACGGTTTCGCCGTCCTGCAGGGACAGGCGGATGGAGACGGATTTGGTGGCCATGGATCAGGTCTCGGTTTGAACCTTTGCGGAACCGGCCACCATTCCCCGCTCGGCGAAAGGCAGCAGCCGAACCAGCAAAGGCCGGTCGTAACCCAGTGCCTCGGCCTGGATCAGCAGAGCCGGAAGGTCGAGGCCGGTGATGCCGCCACGGGGACCGATACGGATGGTGCCGACATTGCCGGTCAGGAGTTCCCAGGCTTGCCAACCGGATTCGGTCAGGGGGGCGTTGCGGTCATAGGGGCAGTCGCAGTCTCCTCCACAGCCTCGGCAGTATTCAGGCCCGCCGCCGAAGTGCCATTCGGCGCGGGCCTGGAGACGTTTCCCTCGGCGATGACCGCTTCGTGGGTTTCGGTGTACTGGACCACGAAGGACTCGGCCATGCGGGGAAGCTGCATCAGCTCGGCGATAGCGGCATCGGTGATCTCGGCTGGCTCGTCCGCCTCGTCCAGCACGCCCTCCCATTTGGTGATGGCCGACCGGGCCAGCCCTTGGGCGAAAAGCATCTGCGACAGCCCGGCCAGGGCATCCTCGTCGGACAGATCGGGCAGGCCGGTAATGTCGGCCCCGGCGGCTTTCAGATCGGCGTGCTCGGCGGCGATGGCTCGCGCCATGCGCCAGCCACGCGACCGGGCGGCCTCGTACACCGCCGTGGTCAGGGGACGGACGAACACCCGGACCCCATGGGGCAGATCGAGCCAGTACGGCTCCTTCGGCAGGGAGAGCCTGATCATGGTCAGTACCCCGCCACGTCGTTGACCAGGGTGACGCGGAGCAGATACCCCGCCACCGGGTCGCGGGCTGCGCGCCAGTCGTAGCTGGCCTGGATGCCGCCGGGGCCTTTGATCTCCTGCTTCTTCTTGGGCAGGAAAACGCGAGGCAGATGGAAGGTCAGGGCAAAAGCTGAGCCGGGGATGGTGAAGCCGTATTCCATCGCCACCGGGCTCTCGGCGGCGATGGCGGTGGTCAGCGTGGTGTCGGTGCCGAAGCGGATATCCACCGAGCCTTCGGCGGTGGCCTCGGTTTCGTCCACGCCGTCGATCAGCCCGTCGGCGCGGATGGTCTCGACCCGCTCCAGATTGTTGGAGAAGGACAGCTTGCCGCCCACCACATTGGCCAGTTGGCCACCGCCGACCCGGATGGTGCCGCTACCCTGGCTGAACCGCTTCAGGGCGAAGGTCGTCGGGGTGGCGTCGATGGTGGTGGCGGCTTCGGCCTCGCCCTGGGCGATCACACCGATGCTGGCATTGGCGGCCCCGGAGCGGGCCATGTCGAAGGACAGCTTGTCCAGCTTGGCCCCGCCGTGGCGGAAGAATTTCGGCGCCGCCAGTTGGGCATGACCGATCTCGATGGCGAGGCTGGGGAGCGTGCCGCCCGAGGTGAAGACATGGTCGAAACTACCATCACCGTTATCCGCGGTGGCGGGAGCGCCAAACAGACCCTTCAGCCAAAAGCCGAGCGCCCGCACATCCAGCGGCACGCCGATATCGCCCTCGTCCTTGATCGCCTCGTAGAACGGGTCCTGGGCGTCACGGCCCTGGCCCAGCAGCGGGTCGTAGCCCAGCGGCCGCTCGGCCCCCAGGCTGGATTCCTTGAACGACAGCCGTCCATAGCCGTCGGCCGGAAGCACGCCGTAGCTCGCCTCGAAGGCGGCCAGCAGCACGCAATCGGCGCCGTAAGCGCGCGTCTTGCCCATATCGAAACTCCGGTCGGAAAGGGTCAGGCCAACGGATCGTCGCTGGCGTAATGGATGGTGATCGGCACCGAGGTGCCCCGCAGGGCGGCGGCACCGTCTATGGCGAGCCCGGATGTCTTGGGGGCGCCCCAGTCCAACCATTCCACCAGGCCGCCGAGGGAGCGGTCGGAGGACAAGGCCGCGCCCACCGCCATCAGCAAGGTGTCGAGGGCGGCGCTGTCGTCGTCCTGGCCGCGCTGGAGGATGATCTCGATCTCGGCTTGGTGTTCCCACAGGTAGGTGACCGGCGACAGCACCACCTCGGGGTCACCCGGATCGCCGTCGCGCAGGATGATCAGACCTCCGGCGGGAACCGTCTCGGGTAGTGGCGCGTCCCGCTTGGCCGTGGCATCGGGCACTGTTTCCAGTCGCGCCAGCAGGGCGGACAGAATTTGCTCACGAATGCTGGACATTGAAATGTTCCCCAAATGAGGCACATAATGAGGGAAGCCAAGGAGGCCCCTCATGTCGAAGACCGAATCGATCCGTGCCCGCGTAGAACCTGACCTTAAGGCCCAGGCCGAAGCCGTTTTCGGTGCGCTCGGGCTAACCCCGACTGAGGCAATCACGCTGTTCTATCGGCAGGTGACGCTGCATCATGGCTTGCCGTTCCCCGTCCGCCTGCCCAACGAACCCACGCAGGCGGCGCTGCGGGATGCCATGGATGGCGAGAATCTGACCGACTGGTCGAGCCTTGATGCGTTGAAGGCAGCCCATCGTTGAGCCTGCGCCTTCGTACCACGAAGCAGTTTGAGCGCGACCTCAAGACGGCGACCAAGCGGGGCAAGAACCTCGACAAGCTGTGGACCGTGGTCGAGTGCTTGGTCAACGGTGAGCCGCTGGCAGTCCGACATCGGCCCCATCGCCTGTCCGGGAACTGGAGCCCTTGCTGGGAATGCCATATCGAGCCGGGCTGGCTGCTGGTCTGGTACCAGACCGAAGAAGAATTGGTGCTGGCGGCCTCCGGCACCCATTCTGACCTGTTCGGCTGATCGGGCCTATTCTCGCCAATTCCTGACGATCAGCTCCGGCAGCGCCGAAGCCCACCGCTCGGCGACGCCATCCACGTCGAGGCGCTTCTTCAAGCTCACCTGCGGCACCAGGATGAACATCACCACGGTGGCCAGCCCGCGCCCGGAGCGGAGCGCCGAGGCGCTGCCCTTGGCGAAGCCTCCCCGCTTGCCGGTGCGGGCCCGCATGTTCTCGGCCACCAGCAGCGAGGGGGCACCCCGGCGGTAGATAAATCGCAGCCGGCTGCCGTGCATCTGCTCCCACAGGCCGGGCGTCATGCGCTTGGCCCTCGGCCCGGTCCCGGCGGCGGGTGTGGGAATGGCCAACCAGAAGCCGTGCTTGGACTTGATCACGGTACCCTGGTCGAAGGCGCGGATGATGGTGGGAGCCCTGGTGAAGACGAAGCCCGCCGGTTTGATGCTTTTGCGCCCCTTGGGATAAAGCTCGGCCCGCCAGGTGTTGGCGAGGCGCTGGCCCATCCCCGCCTCGGTGACCTGGCGGCGAAGATCGGTCTTCAATCCGTCGGCGGCGTGGCGCATGGCGGCGGTGACGGCGTCCTCGGCGTCCTTGATTTCCTCGGCCATGATCTTGCGCAGATCGCCGGAAAGGGCTGCCACCAGTTTCATGCCGGTCTCGTGTCCAAGGTCCAAATCAGCCGCTCGGCATCTAGGCGGGGTTCACCCTGGACGACGAAACTGTCGCCGTCATGGACAATCACATCCCCCGCCTGGGGAGCCAGAACCTCCCGCCGCCGGATCTCGAAGACCGCCGTCCCCGTGTGGACGGTGATGTCCGAGAACTCGATGTCGCGGTCGGGCCGTCGCACCAGGGCACGCACGGGGCTGCCCTGGTAGCTGACGGTGACCGCCACGTTCGGATCGGCGAACAGGTCGTCGAAGGCGTCGGCGAACGCGGTCATCAGTTCCCCGAGAACAGACGCACGGCCAGACGCGGGCGCTTGTTGACCGGCAGGATGGACGCCTCGGTCTTGACATCGATGGCGCTACCGTCCTGACGGGCAAGCTGCCGGGCGTACATGGGCACGCCCAGGGTGTTGACCGTCTCGATCAAATTGGCCGGTGCGCCATAGGTGACGAAGGTGTCCATGGTGCCCAAGGGAAAGGCGATGCCTTCGCCCGCCGGGATCAGGGTTTCGGTCTGGCCGGTGGAGAGGGTGACGGTGGCGCTGTATTCCTCGAACACCATGCCGGCGAAGGGGAAGCGGCGACGCACGTCTTCTCGGAGCGGCTGGGCACCGGTGGAGGAGAAGTACTGGTAGGCCTGCTCGACCTTCGCATGGCCGATCAGTTTGTCGAAGTATTCCGGGGACACCAGGGCCAGCACGCCGGTCATGGTTTCGCCCTTGAGTTCCGTCTCCACCTTGCGCAACACGTCGCGGATCTTGGCCTGGACGTTGGTGGTGGCGGTGCCCAGGGCGAAATCCACCTGCTGGCGGGCGAGGCCGAATTCGCTGAAGTAGTCGTAGAGGGTGGAACCACCGCCATCGCGGACGATGCCCTTCAGCGCGTTGACCTCCATGAATTCCCGCGTCTGGGCGTGCTTACTCCGCATGCGGGTCAGCTTGCGCTCCATGACGGTGGCCAGGGGATCGGCGGCATCGGCGACGCCGAAGCCACGCACGCCCT
>NZ_CACVCE010000060.1:0-5015 GCF_902729445.1 Magnetospirillum sp. LM-5
TGGCCGGGCTGACCGGCCTGGCCCGGGGGCATCGCTTGATCGAAGCGGAGTTGATCGGACCCGACGTCCAAGCCCGGATCGCCACTTCCTTTTTTATGGTGTCCAACAATATGTGCCGGGATTCCGATCCGTTCCAGCTGGAGCGCGAGCGCATGGATGGTGCTACCCTGGGGGTTTATATCGGGCAGGGGGCGGGGCCAATCAGCCTCATGGATCTGGGCCTGCAGGTGGCCATGGGGCGTTGGGCCAGCAACGAGGCACTCATCCGAGGCTCCTTGCCCTGGCTGGAAATCCGGACCCGGCATCGCAAGTCGCTGGTCTCCATCGACGGCGAGGTGGAAAAGATGGAAGCCCCCTTCCGCTTCGACATCCTGCCCGGCGTCCTACCCATGCTGGTGCCCAAATAATCGCGGCCTTGCAAGGTGGTGCGGTTGCCATGGACGGCAGGCAACTGCTATAGAATAAACCACTGTGCGCATTGGCGTCGCCGATGCTGGGAAGGTCGATGAAACCAAGCAAATGCCAGGAATGTCGTGACCGAGCGGCTTGGCTGGACATGTTCAACGCCCTGGCTCTCGCCGTGTTCAAGACCGCTTTGGGGGTGCTGAGCGGCAGCATGGCGCTTCAGGCCCATTCCCTGCATTCCTTCGGCGATTTTCTGACCAAGGGCATCAATCTGGCCAGCGTCAAGCTGTCCAGCCGACCGGCCAATTCCGCCTTTCCCTACGGCTACGGCAAGGTTCAATTCCTGTCGGCCAATTTCATCGGCATCAGCCTGATGGCCGGGGCCGCCGCCATGCTGTGGTACAACGTCACCCATCTCGGCTCCGGCCATGTGCAGGTCCCCGAGGTCTGGGCCGTGTTCGGCGCCCTGATCTCCGCCGGAACCGCCGAACTGATGCATCGCTATCTGCGCTGCGTGGCCGAACACACCAACAGTCCCGCCATAATGGCCGCCGCCGCCGACAATCGGGGCGACGCCTATTCGTCTCTGGCTGTGCTGGCGGGCATCGTTTTGTCCATCCTGGGATGGGTGGCTGCGGATCATCTGGCCGCCATCTTGGTGTCGCTGCTGGTTTTGCGCATCGGCGCGGTGATCGCCTGGGACAGCATCCACGGCTTGATGGACGGCAGCGTTCCCTCCCATCGTATCGACGGCATCCGGCAATTGCTGGCCGCCCACCACCCCGGCGTCAGCGTCGTGGACCTGCGCGGTCGCCGCATGGGGGAAACCTGGGAAGTGGATCTGCAGCTTTCCATTTCAAGCCAGGTCACGGTCGAGGAGTGCCATGCCCTGACCCGGGAACTGGAAGGCAGGATCGCCCGGGAAGAGCCGCACGCCTGTCACATCCGCATCCGGTTTATTCCCCAATCCGGGGATGCGGCAAAAACCGCCGTCATCGAGACGGCGGCGGCGGTGGATGAATTCGCCTATCTGGTCGAGGCGCCCGCGGCCCTCCGGCCGCTTGGCCGCCGCCGCAATGGCGGCTGATCGCGGCGTGCGCCGGATTTGGCGCTCGCCGCTATAGGGACCGGGGCCGCTACGCCGTCGGCGATTGGTTGAGGCGCTGGAAGGCGGCCTCTTGGGAATCGGCTGCGCGGCGCTCTTGCAAGATTACATCCGCATCGTTCAGTCGCTTGGCGGCCACAAGCTTCAGCGGTGCGGCGTCATCCTTTTCCAACTCGCTGAGGGTATTGTCTCGGGCCGTCAGCGACAGCACGTTCTGCCATCCGGTCTTGATCATCTCCAACAGGTCGAGGGAGAGCGAGGGGTAGCCGCCGAGCATTGTGATCAAGGTGTCGAATTCGGACATCTTGTAAAAGATCTTCGACGACGCTCCCAATGCGGCGGGGGTGGTTCCATCGACGATCCGAGACGATTCCTGGACGGTCCGTTCGAGGCCGGAGGCCAGGATTCCCAACGAGAACTTACTGACGGTCCGCATGATCTCGGCATATTTCTTCTTGAAGAAGGACCCTGCCTCGCCTTCCTCCCGGCAATAGCAGTGGACCAGCCCCATGAGGTTCATCAGACGATTGAAATGGTCGCTGATCTTCGCCTTGGCGTTTTCCTCGGCGGGGTCGTGAAGCAGGGCTTGAAGCTCTTGAGAGATGCGCAGGGCCTCTTGGACGACCTGGACGCGGCGGTTGGACGGTGGCAGATGCTTGATATCGGGGCCTCGGCCGCCACCGGATGTTGCGGCCATGCCGATTCCGGCGGTGGCTTTAGACGGCGGCCGGCTTGGCGCCTCGGCGGTCGCGCCGCTCGGCGCCTCGGCGGCATTTTCGGGCCGGGCGACGGCGGACGGATTCTGCGGTGCGGTTTCCGCCGCCGGGCGCGGGGCCGTTCCATCGGTGGCGCGGCGACGCGGTCCCTGATAGTTGGGAAGATCGTTCCGCCTGCGGTCGGGACCGGCATAGCCGCCGCAATTGATGAATTCGCGCGAGTCGGCGAGAAGCGCCGAGACGGCTCTCAGCATTCCCCGCAGAGTGAGGGGGAGGGTGGCGAAGCCGGAGGCGCCGGCATCCCTGGCTTGGGTCAGACGCTCATTATCCCATCCTTCCGTGACGCACAGGAATGGAACCGTCCGGGCTCTGGGGGAAGACTCGCGCCGGATATGCTTCAGCAGGTCGATGTGATCATCGCCAGCCTCTGCCCAAATGACGAGATCGATGGTTGTGTAACGAAGCTGTAAAGTGGCATGTTCAACCGTATCAGTTTCGTGAATAACACCAATCCCAATCTGGTTAAGAACGTCGGCCAGCAGGCGGCGCTTTTTCTTGTCTGATGAAATCAGAAGGCATGCAATGTTCTTAAATGATGGCAGAGTTAGCATGCATTAACTCATAATGTGTAGGAATTGTATTTAATGAATGGGTGGCATATGCAGCGGAGAGTTTGGTTCGTCGGTCCCATTACCTCGACCTCACCTCTCGGCACGCCGAAGGAGGGTGCCGTTTGACGGCAAGCATATTCCGTATGACAAGCTTATTCCGTATGATGTGCCGAGTCCATGGGGGGCGAGGAAATCGTGTTCGAAAGATGGAATGGCCCGGCTGGCCAGTTCAACCTCGGCGCAAAAATATCCAGTAATTCTCGTAATTCGAGGGTTGTGCTGCGGCCTTGGCAATGCTTCGATACACACCTGATCGGTGGCGTTCGAAAGGGGTAGATCCTCAAGATGAAGCCATTTGCCGCCTGTAAGGGTCTAGTTGCTATCGCAGATGGCGGCCTGCGCAGGGTGCTGCGTGAGTTGTTGCTTGGGCTGAAGATGCATGATGTCGAATATCTCTCCGATGTTGGAGGGGTAACGCATGCCCTTCGCGCCAATCCCTCCATCGACCTGATCATCTCCCAAAACGACGTGCCGGGCGGCGGGGGCATTGCCATCGCCCGCCTTGTCCGTTGGAAAATGCCCGCTCCCGCCAATACGCTGCCCATCATCAGCCTGGGCCGGGACTGGACGCCGGAACTGCTGCAGGAAACCCGCGAGGCCGGAATCTGCGAGGTCATCGCCATGCCGACCTCGCTGATGGCGGTGCAGGCGAAGCTATTATCCGCCATGGACGGCAAGCGGCCTTTCATTTCCACCGCCACCTATCGCGGCCGCTGCCGTCGTCGCCGGTCGTCCAAGGGTCACCAGGGACCGTTCCGCCGGGCCGAGGACCGCATCGCCGAGCAGCTAAATCAGGCGGTCGAGAAATCGGAACGGCGGGCCATCCGGCAGGACTTGCAGGGAGAGCGTTCCTTGCCGCCGGTGCCCGGAATGGCGGCGGCCGCGCCGCAGTTGGGCTCTTTCGCGGCGCCAGCGCGTCCCAGGGCGGATGAGGCCGAGGAGGACGAAGGGGGCGACCGCCAGACCCGCGCGGTGATCGACAAGGCCTTCGTCACCGCCCGCCTGATCGAGCAGCTTCTGGCGCGGTTGGTGACCACCACCGGCGCCGAGGCGCAGGGGGCTCTGACCACGGCGGTGGCCGATGCCGAAGAGCGCCTCATCAACCTCATGGCGCTGGCGCAGATGCGCATCGAGCAGCACGGTTGCTCGGCGGCGGATATCGAGCGTCTGCGCATTATCCGCAAATCGGTGGATGCCAGCGCGGAATCGCTCCTGCGCGCCCAGCTTTCTCGGCTGATCAAGTCCGGCGAGGACATTTTGTCCGGGCGTGCCGGACTGTCTTTCAATATCGGTCGCGCCATGCAGGCTCGCATGAGCTATGCCCAATTCCTGATCAATGTCCGCGGCGGCATCGACATGCTCGACAGCGAGGTCAAGGACGCGGTCGAGAAAGCCCAAGGCATCGTGGCCCAGGTGAAGGAAATCGAGGCAAGGGTGTTGCCCTTGCCGCAGTTCGACACCGCCCGCTCGCCGAAGTCGCAGACGTCCGGCCGTTCTGGGCCTGCGGGCCGCTGATCCGGTTTCGGCGCCGAATTCGGCGCGATCGTCCCCGTTTCCGAACCATAGAAGATGACGTATTTTTCCCCTTCGGCTATGATTGCCGACGGTTTGCCCCGGCCTATGGAGACCGGGTGCTTTCGCCCGGGGATCTCGGCGCGGCCCATGGGTTTGGAAAGCGGCTATGCTGACAGCGATCATCGCCGGTATTTTATTGTTTCTGTTCGGAGTTCTCATCAAGGGCGTGTTCGCGCACGCCATGGTGATTCTCGTCGCCTGGTTGGCCAAGAACGGCCTGCTGCTGGCCTTTCTCCGGACCCGTTTCGGGCGTCGCGTGGTCCGGAACGCACGGTTCAGAACCTATGCCCAGGTGGGGCCGGGCAGCGGACGGCGGCGAGCCTATCAGGTCTTCAAGCGGATGGCGGGGGCCGAGCGGGCGACGGTTCGCGTCCTGACCCGGGTGCGCGATGGTTTCGCCCTGATGATCCGGCGCCGCCCCAATACGGCGGTGGTGCCGCACCGCAAGAATCCGTCTTGAGGGGGGACGGCCCTCCGGCCGCTTGGCCGCTTGCTCAATGCTTGCCTGAGCGTCGTGCCTCGCATTTGAGGCCCGACGTTAGA
>NZ_CACVCE010000061.1:0-4838 GCF_902729445.1 Magnetospirillum sp. LM-5
GCGGAGTCCGGATGCGTCCGGGATGGGCGCTTCAACCTGTACGAAGAAAGCTGGAGCGGCAGGCTGATTGCCCGCAACACCGGCACGGCCAGGAGGATCGCCTGGTTGCACCACTATTCCTTCCTGGACCGGTCACCGATCCCGGCCAGGATCACCCCGCTGGTCCTCGACCTGGCGGCGTTGAAGGTGCTGACCGAGGATTACTGGATCGCCCTGATCCCCACGGACGACGGCGCCTGGAAGCAGGCATCGCAGTTGGAAGAGATCGGCGTCCGAGGTGTCGAGAGCGTGGGTGCGGTGTGGTCGCCAGCTTGCCCGGAGGAAGACGATCGAACCCGCTGGTCGATGCTCGCCTGCAACCGGGCCAGCCGACGTTACGCTGACGTCCGCCTGGGATTGATGGACTCTGCCCTACCCGTCTTCGATCTGTCGCAGTGGCTGACCGCGATCGCGGGCGGCCGGGAGAGGCCGTGACCGGCCTCTCCCGCTAAGTTGGTGCTAAGCGAGTTCCCGCACGCCGTCCAGGACCTTGGCGGCGCCTTTGACGTCGATGTGCTCGTCCAAAATCAGGATCGGCAGAACGTCCGCCAACCGGGGGAGCGCCGTGATGCCGTACTCGTCCAGCATCCGCTCGGCGGCCTCTCTCGCTGGGCCATGGGACCACGGCTTGCCACTTTCCGGAAACCACTGCCGGTCCCGATAGGCGTGCATCTCTGCGGTTGGCTTCATCCGCTCCACCTTGCCGTCGGTGATCCGCCACAGGGGCAGATAATCGCGGGAATACAGCACCCGGCTGCCGTCTTCCATGTCCATCCACCCGTAAGGCAGCCACAGGCGCCGGGGCACGAAGTCTTCCAACCGGGTGCGAGGGACGACGGCCTCGAAGGTGGCGCATGCGCCGTTGGAGGTGGAGTGATCGAGAAAGTGCACGCCGCCGCTGGATTTTCGCCACCAATGGGGTTCGGTCTTGGAGAAACCGGCGCTCTTGATGCGGAAGATCACGCCGGGATGGCGACCTGACTGCCAGGGAATTGGCCCAGCCCGCCAACATGCCGTCCGGATAGCTTCGTGGTCGTCGCGGGTAAACGGCCGGTTGCCGGTCAGCCTCATGTCGGGCAAGGCGGCCTGCACGTCGCCGTCATGGACGTTCAACGTCGCCGCCAGGCTGCGCGTCAGGGCGATACCCCGTTCACGGAAGGCGCCCTCGGTCAGGTGCTCGTCCAGCACGGTCGGCTCGGCGGCGGCGTGGCTGACCTCAAGCTCATGCCAGTCGCGGTAGCCGCAGGCCACGGCGACGGCCCGCTGGATGCTGGACAGAGGAATGTCCGGGAACACCGCAGACAGGTGCTTGGCGGCCTTCTTCGGGCGGGTGAGATTAGGGAAATGAAAACGCATACCATCCTCCCTCTCGGCGCTGGAGAAAGGCGTGTCCACTAAGCCCTGAGCGCCTCGAAAGAGAGTGTCAGGATGGTGATGAAAACCTGCCCCTAAGGCTTCGCCATTGTGGACGGCACGGCCGGTCAGCCGATGCCAAACCATAGCGCTGGGCGGTCATGGCTGCAACGGCTTGTCTGCTTTTGGAGTTGCGCCCTCTTCATTGGGCCGTTTTGGAGGAAATTCGACGTCTCGGCACCCACCGACGAACGTGGTGTATTTCCCGGTGAAACCCACCAGCTTGAGGACGATCCTGCTCACGATTTCTCGGATGATTGTGACGTGCGCCCACAGCCCCGGCTCAGTGGCCGGATCATTTCCGCCTTTATAGCGCCCGGTATGGATGACGTTGTTTCGGCCGTTGATAGCCTTCCTTATGGCCTTTTCCCCAATATCCCATGTCGGCACGTCCAAATTTTCGAACATGGCAACCAATTTTGGGTAGAATGGCCGCCTACGGAACTCAGTAAATTTAGCCTCGACCTCATCCAACTTGTCGAACTCACCAAGATTTTCTTTTGCGAATTCCGCGATCGCGGCTACGAGGCCAGTATAATTCTTGCCCGTCAAAAGATCCTTCTTTTTGGAAGGCAACAGGGTGTCGACCAAGTTCTCCAACGCAGTCATGGCGTTAACGAGGCGCTGTTCGGCATAGACCGACGGCAGGACGAACCAAGCAATCGCAGACCAAAGATCCTGATCTGGCGCCCGCACCGCGTGGGCTACCGCATGAGAGAAAAAGTCCTCCATCTGGTGCCATGCGAACACGGGCATTTGTGTTCCCGGTTGCTCGGATTGTTCGTAAACCTCTGTCGTAACCTCAGTACCGCCGAGGTAAGTTTCCCTGACCGGGGCGGTCATGTTGGTTCCGGCGGCGAAGCTGATGTATTCGCGGATTCGGCCCAACAGCTTTTCGGCTGCGGCGGCCCAGGCGGCAGCGTCTGGGCAAACGTCAGGGGCCATTATCGTGAGGGTGTTGGTCAACTTGTCCCGGGCCTGAGATTCCCGGTAACAGGAGAGGCGGACTTCACCAATGTCTGTTGCCTCGACCAGATCCCATGGAATCTGAAACCCACCACGGAGAAAAAGCCGCACTGCCGGTCGCCCTGTCGGTGAAACCGCGCCCGTGAAGGTTGCCTTCGAACACCGTGGTGAGAACGTGTAATACGATCCCCGGTCACAATGATAGGCAGGACCTACAGAGCCGAAGTGGACGTGTTCGCTATCGAATACACGACCGGCCTTGTCCCGGCCATGAAGCGAAAAAAACGGAAACGGCGTCTTTGTGTCGAAACCGTGCAGGATGAAAGAGTTGTCCCTGGTAAGCGGCAGTTCGTCGATGGCGAGTTTGATCGCCCCACTTTCATCAAGCGGCGCCGAAAATTCGACCTCGGCGGACTTGCCATCGAATGACAGCAAGCCCGTGAATTTTGGTGCGACCTCTTCCATCCCGACTTAGCTTGCCGCCTCCAGGGTCACGCTCTCATCCACGATTGCCTGCATGTTGAACTTGGCGACCAGTCCGGCCAGCGTGGCGTTCTCGGTCATCTCGTCATGGGGGATCAGGACGTAGCGCCAGGGCTTGCCGCCGTAGGAGGCCGCATGCCGGGTGGCGTAGCCGACCCAGGTGCGGGCGGCGGTGGCCTTGGCCTGCACCGTGTCGTCGGTCATGTCCTTGCGGGCCTTGATCTCGACGATCAGTTTCTCGGTGGCGGTCTCCACCACGAAGTCCGGCTCGTACTTTTCATGGCGCCGGTACTCAATCTGGAACTGCTTCGGCCCCGGCTTCACCCAGCGCTCCACCTTCGGCTCGTGGGTGTCGATCAGGACGGCGAATAGGCGTTCCTCGTTCGACTGGAAGGACTGGTGCGGAAAGACGCACTTGGTGAAACCGTCGAAGACATGCTTCCTGGTGTCGCCCGCCGGGATCACCGGCTTCTTGAAGTCGCGGACGGCCTTGGGGTCGGTGACCTTGAAGGCCAGCGGCTTGAGCAGGGTGAAGCCCTTGGACACCTTGCCGATGTAGCGCGTCGGGGTCTCCACATAATGCGCCATCATCTGGCTGAAGATAGTGTCGGCCAGCATCTTGCCCTGGGTCAGCAGGACGTTCTCGACGTCATCATCCTCGGTCAGATAACCGCGCAGGTGGGCGACCATCTGGCCCGCCAGCTTGTAGAGCAGATCGGCCGTGGCGTCGTAATCCACCTCGTCGTGGTCGATCAGGTGGGTCACCAGATAGTCCTCGAACCGTTCCTCACGCCGGTCGGCCAGCGTGCGGGCGATGGTGCGGCGCCGCTCAGTCCGAAGTTCATGGATGGTGATTTCCATCGACATCGGCTGCGGCGTCAGACGATCCAGGCCGGTCAGATCGAAGTCCGAGAAGCTGAAGGTCACCTCGCTGGTGGGCAACACCACGATCTCTGGGATCTCGATGGTCTGCTCGGCCACCTTGGTGGTGACGGTGGCGACGATGGCGCCGACGTCGGCGGCGGCGATGACGCCCTCCAGAGTGCCCTGGGCCGGACGGGTGATCTCGGCGACGCGCTGGGCGATCTTTTCCTGCACCTCGGGCTTTTTCAGCTGATCGAGGTTGGAAAGTTCGCGCTCCATCTGGCGGATGACCTGCAAGGTGACGTTGGCCACCGTGCGGGCCTCCTGGGTGGCGAAGATCGGCGCCGGAGCAGGCTTGTCCGGCGTGGCTTCGACCGTCGTGGTCAACACGGTCTCCAGCACCGTGGGCGATTCCAGCAGAACCGCCCTTTCCAATGAGACGTCGCCGCCGTTGCCGATCTGGACGGCCTTCACCTTGAGCGGCGAACCGTCCTCGCGGGCCTGACGGATCACCTCATCGAAGCGGTCGTGCGCGATCACGGTCAGGGTGTCGACAGCCTCGACGCCGGTTCGGGCGCCGTAGGGCAAGCGCAAGCCACGGCCCAGGGTCTGCTCGGTGAGGATTTCCGAAGCCGAGGCCCGCAGGGGCACGATGGTGTAGAGGTTGGTGACGTCCCAGCCTTCCTTCAGCTTGTTGACGTGGATGACGATCTCGGTCTTGCCGTCCTTCTCCAGCCCAACCAGCTTCTCGGCGGCCTCGTCGCTCTCCTCGCCTTTCAAGGCCGAGTGAACCTCGATCACCCGGTCCTTGTAGCGCCCGCCAAAGAACTTGTCGTCCTCCACGGTCTCGCGGATTTCGCGGGCATGGGCGGTGTCCTGGGCGACGACCAGCATGAAAGGATGGACCAACGGGCGCCCGGTCTCGCGGGCATAGATGTCCAGTTCGACTTTCACGTTTTCATGGGCGTGAACGCCGTCTTCCAGCTTGATCCGCTCCAGTTCCTTGGGGCTGACCGACGACGGATTGAAGTTGGCGCGAGTGGCAACGGCCGGTTCCTTCACGAACCCGTCTG
>NZ_CACVCE010000062.1:0-4467 GCF_902729445.1 Magnetospirillum sp. LM-5
TCTAATGGAAGCGAGCGGATTCGAGTTCGTCGCCGTGGACATGCCGCTGGCCAGCCAGTTCACCTTGCATATTCTTGCCGCGGTAGCCGAGCACGAGGCCCGCATGATATCCGAACGCACCAAAGTGGCGCTGGCGGCGACGAAGGCGAGGGGAACCAAGCTGGGCTGCCCGCTGGGGGCTGCACATCTGCGGCCCTACGGCAACAAGTCGGCCGTTGAGGCGGTGAAGAACGAAGCCGTGCGTCGGCGAACGGAATTCCGATCAGCGATCAACGAGATCCAAGGAGAGGGCTTTACGACCTTCGCAGCCATCGCCGACGAATTGAACAATCGCGGCATTAGGACTGCGAGGGGAAAACGGTGGCATCCTATGACGGTACGGTTGGTGTTGCGGGAAGACACGAACTCTGCGGCAGCCCCGTAAACCGACGAAATCCGCCATTTTTGTCGGGGCACATTTCCTTACCTAGGTTTTCTGTTCCGCTGCTACTCAGACCCGATAGATTAGGCGACGTCGATGGCTGCACACAGATTTTATGAATATCGCGCACTATCGGCAATAAATTCCGCCCCAATCAGGCTGGCAATCAGAGCGGCGGCGGCGATAGGCTTGGTATCGGCGATTATCAAGGCGAGATCCCAAAGGAACCAGTATCGTCCTGTCCATCTGCCGAAAGATCGACGAACACCATGGTGGACAGATGTGGGGTGAATCGGTAGCTGGCCAAGGAGCCTCGTTCATATTCATCTTGCCGCTGCTTCCGGACGTTCATCGACCGGAATAGGGTGCATGTCAGGGGGCAAGATCACCTCATCCCCGCCCATGACGCAGCGGGCCTTGCCGCTCACCTTGGCCTGATACATGCGGCTGTCGGCAAGTTCGATCAACTCCGGCCAATCTTGGGCCTCGTCCGCGATCCTTTCGGCGAGGCCGATGCTGGCGGTGATCACGCCACCACCGGGGCGGGTACCCAGCCATTCGGCCACAATACGCTGCATAGCGATGCGCTGGCCTTCAAGCGTGGCGTTGCCCAATAAGATCACGAACTCCTCGCCACCCCAACGGATGATCACATCAGAATTGCGTAGCAGCCGCCCGAGATTGGCGACGGCGTTTTTCAGTACCCAGTCGCCGGCCTCGTGCCCGTGGGCATCGTTGACGCTCTTGAAATTGTCGAGATCGACAAAGGCGACGGCGAATGGGGCGTTCTGCCGGCAGGCCAAGCGGAATTGGGTCTCGACAATCTCGTTGCCGCTGTTCCGGGTGAAGGTTCCGGTGAGCGGATCATGACTGGCCCGGCGCAGCAGATTGATCATGTAATGTAGCTGGATCATGCTCTCCAGCAGATAAACGCACAGAATCAGCCCCAGAACCCACAATGTGGATAACTGGTCGAGCCAATCGCCTCCACCCGCCATGATCGGAGCCAGTGTTGCAGCCAAAATAACCGGCATCGCGAAGACCAGTCCCTCCGCGACGGTCAGGGGAAAAACCCCCAGGCCCGCCACGATAATGATCGGCAACGCCGCATAGAGCTTGGAATCAATGGCTGCGGCTCCCGTCAACGCTATGCCGGAGAACAGAACCTGCGCCGCCAGAAACAATGACAACGGCAGCGCCAGCATGACCGACATCAGTCCGAAGGCGCGCCTTAACGTGATGCCTCGATGGGCGGCAATTGAAAGACCCACGAACACGATTGCGGCGATCAAACGCAATCCCGCCAGCCAAGCCCAACTCGGCCAAGGAAGCACCAAGCGATCGAGAACAATCCAAGCCAGGGTCAAGATTGAGAAGGCGGCGGCGACCATCCTCACCCGTGTTGCCACCGCCTCGGCACGGTGGCGCGTCAAATACGGAAGATGATCCGAAGAGGAGATCAACTGCCTGAAATGGACGAGTCCGATTTCGCGCATCATCGCTGACAGACGATTTTGCAAGTTTCCGATCATGACGCGGCCCCCGACATGGCGGAGGCATTGGCGGTCTGATCCGACGGCGTCCGATTGGCCAGATAGTTGCGGAGCTCCTTCATTTTGTCCTCCCATTCCATCTCCTGCTCACGCTCGCGTTCACGAATTTCAGGGATCTCGCGGACCTGACGGAGGTATCGGATGGTGTAGGGGATGTGGGCTTCCCGCTCCGCCTCGTTACGGCCCAAATTGGTCGCGAAACGCTCTAGGAAACTCGTGGTCACCCGCGGGAACACCCGATGGCAAGTCAGCACTAGGAAATCGGCCCATTCAGGGGGGAAGCGGCCGAACACCGTCAGAAGACCATCCCGGAATGCGCCGTCGCGGGCCTTGTCCTGGAACACGCGAGGATCCTTCTCCTGCTCATAAAGATCATAGCAGAGGCGCCAGGAACGGTTCAGCACCTCGCTCCAGTCATTGGCGGGGTCGAGCAGGGATTTGAAGACGCCGATCTCACGATTGCCGATCTTGGGGATATCGTAGACCATGGGGTCAGACGGCAGCAGCAGCTGCCGCAGTTCCTTAGTGGCGTCCTTGACCTGGAGCACCTTGCCCCCGTTCCGATGGGTCTCCAGCAGTCGCAGATCGTCCCAAGCGGTGATCCAGCCCTGCTGGATGCTCCGCTCCAAGGGACGGGTGACGTGATCCCAAAAGCTGTCGGCATCCTCGCTGGCCCAGTCAAAATTAGTCGCGAGCATGCGAACCTGTCGGCTGTCCCAGATGGTGGGGAACACGAACTTTTCGATGACCTGATGAAATCTCCCGGCAAATTCCGGGGAGGCAAGAAAGAAGGTCGGAAGTTCCAGCCGCAGGGCGGGATTGTGACGCTGGAAGAACACCAAAATCGTATCGACCCGGCGACAAATGGCGGCGAGGCAAAGCTTCTCGAAGGTGGCGAAATCCCTTGTCGGCGCGGGAAGCTCTGGAACGACATAGTCCATTCGCTTGAGCAGATGGGCAAGATTGGGAGGCAGCGCATATTCCACATCCCTATCGCGCGCCTCTTGACGGGCCTTGCGCTCGGCCGCCAACTCGGCATCGTTTGGTTGGGACAGCCCCATCTGAAGGATGTGTTCGGCGCTTGCAGACGCGGCCTTCTTCGGGATGAGGGTCTTGTACTTCAGACCGCAAGGTGACCAAGGCCCTGATTACCTGGCTGGTCGGCATCGCCACCAATGAACGCTCGCCGGTTCGACTGGCCGAATTGCTGATCCGGGAATGCCGATCTCGCGGCATCCTGCTGCCCCTGCCGGTTGTGCTGGACCTCATCGTCCGGCGTGCCCGCCTCAGAGCCACGGAGATCATGATCCAGGCTCTGATCGGTGGCCTTGATCATGATCGGCAGGTGGCCCTGGATCAACTGCTGGAACCAATGGAAGAGAAGTCCCTCAGCAGGCTGGCGTGGCTGAAAATTACCGGTGCGGCGCCATCGACGCGCAACATGGCCGAGATGATGGAACGGCTGAACTGTGTTCGCCAGATCGGCATCAGTCGCGACGTCGCCAAGCTGGTTCCTGCCGGGACATTGTCCCGCATGGCTGACGAGGGGCTGTGGATGACGGCTCAGCATCTCCGAGATCTTGCGCCCGAGCGTCGCCATGCCACCCTTGCCGCCACAACCTTGCAGTTGGAGACCAACCTCATCGACAGTATTCTTGGAATGTTTGACAAGTTGATGGGCAAGCTGTCGCGACGGGCCGAACGCCGGACCGCTGATCGCGCCCTCCAGTCAGTTCGAGAGGCACATGGCCAGTTGGCGGCCTTGGCCAGAGCATGCCGGGTGCTCATCTCGGCATGCGAGCAGGGTGGCGACCCAAAGATTGCCATCGAGAACGCAACCGGGTGGGCCAATTTCGTCAAGAACGTAGCCTCGGCGGAGGATCTCGCCCGACCAGAGACCGTCGATCCCCGAACGGAATTGATCACTCGCTATGCCACCGTCAAGCCCTTCGCCCAGATTCTGCTGTCGGGTCTGTCGTTTCAAGGCGTGCCTGCGTGCCAGTCGCTACTGGCTGCCCTGGTCATCATGCGAGACATGTATCAATCGGGTCTGCGTAAATTGCCGGACAAAGTGCCGACGTTCATTCGCCGGAGTTGGAGGCCGTTTGTAATCGTTCAGGGCGAGGTTGATCGCAGGTCCTACGAGATCTGCACCTTGTCCGAGCTCCGTGATCGTCTCCGGGCCGGCGATGTCTGGGTAGAAGGGAGCCGGGTCTTTCGCAGCTTTGAGGACTGCCTGCTGCCGATTCCGGTGTTCCAGGCTCTGCGTCACGAGGGGCCGCTTCCGGTCGCTGTATCCGACGAGCCCATGGATCATCTGGGCATGGTGGGGCAATCTCTTGATGGTGCCCTTCAGCAGGTCGGCACTCTGGCCGAATCCAATAAGTTGCCCGATGTCACGATCAAGGACGGCGAGTTGAAGGTGACGCCGCATAAGGCCGACACGCCTGATGCCTCCGTGGCCTTGCGAAATGCCGCCTATGGGCTTCTCCC
>NZ_CACVCE010000063.1:0-3876 GCF_902729445.1 Magnetospirillum sp. LM-5
TCGCCGGAGGGCGGGATTTTTCGAGGTGCCCATATGGGAAATGTCGGGGAATACGGCAGAAAGCGCCCGAGTTTCGTCCCGCTGCTTCCGCAGCCTGTTTGCCAGGCAGCTCTGCGCGCTCTACGCGCTTGACTTTTATGGTGCCGGCGGAGGGACTCGAACCCCCGACCTTGGCTTTACGAAAGCAAGCGGCTAGTCTCTAACGAATTGTTCGTACCCGCATTTCTGCACCATTATGGTTGCTGCTAAAAATACGAAATGAATCAGCACTTCGGATCATTCAAGAACAAAGGGACATCGTGCTTATGCCCCTCCGCATCGATCAGCTTGCTGCTCGAGCAAATAAATTTGTGGAAGCTCTATCTTTTGCGGTTCGGGACTTCGATGGCCGCGTGAACGGCTCAGCCGGTCGGATCGCCTCCCTCATTCGTTAAGTTGCATCACAGACTAGCCAACGCTACCACGCATAAAAATTGGTGCCAATGACTCCCGCTAAACTTGCGCAAACCTTGCCCCTTTGCCGCGCCAACCTTCCCGGCGACTTAAATGGCGGGCTGAACGTCGCCATCCTGTCCCTGCCCATAACCATTCCGCTAGGCGCGCTCGCCTTCGCCCCGCTGGGACCGGAGTTCATCCAGGCCGGCGTGGTGGCGGGCTTCCAGACGTCCATCGTCGGCGGCATCGTCGCTGCCCTGACCGGCGGCTGCCGGTTGCAGGTCAGCGGCCCGCGGGCCTCGGCCTCGCTGATGCTGGCGGCCATCCTGGCTATGGCGCTGAACGATCCCGCCCTGGCCGGGCTGGGGGTGGACACGCCCCAGGCGGCCATCATGGCCGCTTTCATCGCCACCTTTGCCGCCGGCCTGATCCAGGTGGGCCTGGGGTTGGCGCGCGTGGGACGCGGCATCAAATACGTGCCCCATCCGGTGCTGTCGGGCTTCATGAACAGCGTCGCCCTGATGATCCTGGTGGGACAGCTGCCCGCCGCCCTGGGTCTGGACGGGGTCAAGCCATCCCAACTGTTGCACCGCCTGGGCGACATCCGTCCCGGCGCCATTCTGGTGACCCTGGGCACCATGGCGGCGATGTATCTGGCAACCAAAAAGAAATCCAAGCTTCCGCCTATCGCCGTCGCCTTCGCCGCCGGCACCCTGCTGCACTATCTGTTGGCGGTGGTGCCGGGCGGCCCGGCAATGGGCGGCCTGGTCGGCCAGGTTCCCGCCCAGTGGCCCAGCCCCTATGCCCTGGCCGAGGCCGTCAGCCTGTCCTGGACGGCGCAGGGCACCCAATTGGTTCTGCACCTGCTGCCCTCCTCGCTGGTGCTGGCTCTGATCTGCTCGATCGAGGCGCTGTTCAGCGCCGCTGCCGTGGATGCGGTGACCGGCGGCCGCCACGACGGCAACCGCGAGCTTATCGGCCAGGGCCTGGGCAATATCGCCGCCGCCTGCTTTGGCGGCTTTGCCGGCACCGGCGCTCCGATGCGCGGCATCGCCAGCTTCAAGGCCGGTGGGCGCACCCGTCTGGCCGGCGTGTTCCATTCGCTGATTTTGCTGGCCCTGCTGATCTGGGGCGGATCGCTGCTGGCCGACCTGTCCTTTGCGGTGATGGCCGGCATTATGATGATGATCGCGGTGAACATGGCCGATTCCTGGGCCGTCAACGCCATGCGGCACGGCGGCAGAAGCTTCGTCGCTGACTTTGCCGTCATGGCTGTGGTGGCCGGCATCAGCGTCAGCGTCAACCTGCCGGCCGGCGTGGCCGCCGGCGTCGGCATCGCCATGATCATGTTCGTCATGCGCATGAGCCGACCCATCGTGCGGCGTGTGCTTGACCGGCGGAATACCCGCTCTCTGCGGGTGCGCCCCCTGCACGTCGAGCGCCGTCTGCAGGAGGAAGGGGGCCGTCTGCTGCTGCTCGAACTGGACGGCCCGCTGTTCTTCGGCACCGCCGAGAGCCTACGTGACAAGATTGACGGATTGGTCTCGGGCAAGCCGCGGGTGATCATCCTGGACCTGCGCCGGGTGCCCGACATCGACAGTTCGGGCGTGCGGGTCCTGCAGCAGACGGCGCGTGCCGTGGCGCTGAAAGGCGCTTCGCTGGCTCTAGCCGGCCTGATCTCGGACAGCGCGCGAGCTGGGTGGCTGCGTAAGAGCGGATTGGCGGATGCCATTCCCGAAAGCCATTGGTACGCCACCCGAGACTTGGCGCTGGAGGCGGCTGAGGATTTGCTGGCCGGCGATGACGCTGCCGCCGCCCACGCCCATCCGCTGCTGAGCGGCCTGGATCCCGAGGCCATCGACCATCTGACTGAGCGCATGACCCTGCTCGTCCTGCAAGACGGGGGTGTGGTGTTCCGTCGGGGCGACGCGGGGGATGGGCTATTCCTGGTGGAAACCGGCTTTGTCGCCATCACCCTGCCCGGCACTCCCGGCCAGCCGCCGGTCCGCCTGGCACTGTTCGGGCCCGGCACCTTCTTCGGCGAAATGGCGCTGCTGGACGGCGGCCCCCGTTCAGCCGACGCCATGGCACAGGGAGAGGCGGTCGCGTGGAGACTGACGACCGACGATTTCCACGCCTTCCGCCACACTCATCCGGCTGACGCCACCCGGCTATTGCTGAATTTAGGCCATGAGCTGTCCGAACGCCTGCGCCTGACCAACACACGACTTCAGGCGGTGGAGTAGAGTCACCTTGGGTCATGGGTGACAGCGGTCGGTGGCCTCGACGCAGCGGATCGCCACGTCATGCCATTGGCGTTATCTCCGCTATCGTTGCCAATCAAGTCTTCCTAAAGTAAACATATTGCGCTAATAAAGTTAATTGTTGAGAGAAATATCAATAAAATGCATTCGAGGGGATATTGTTAAAGTAAAATTACGGCCGATTCGATTGAAATAGAAACGGATGCCTGAGTTAGCAATCTTATAATACCGCTCGACGTCCGAAGTGACTCATCGGGGGTTCCCCTGAAACGCGGGGTGTGATTCACTGGCTCCACCAGATTGGGGGGAGCCATGAGCGGTCGTCTCAAGATATCGGAAGCCAAGACATCTTCGGAACTTCGCGGTTGGGCACGGCATTGCGGCAGCGGGCGGGCTGCCGCGCGAGCCTATGCCATTGCCAATGCGCTCGATGGGCTGAGCCGGGCCGAGGCTGCGCGTTTGGCCGGGATGGAACGGTAGGCGCTGCGCGATGCCGTGCTTCGCTATAACGCCGACGGGGTTGACGGGTTGTTCGACCGCCCCAAGGGCCGCCGCGCCGAATGGTTGACCGGGTCCGAGCAGGCGACGCTGGCCGCCGCCATCTTCAAGGGACCGAAGCCCAAGATCGATGGCGTCTGCACCTGGCTGAATGCCTCGAATAGCAGTTCGGCGCCGGTGGGCGACAGTGGCACGTAGCCCAGTTCATCAATGATGAGCAGCTTGTATGCTTGGATCTGGCTCTGGAGCTTGAGCAGACGCTTCTCATCGCGGGCCTCCATCATCTGGCTGACCAGTCCAGCCGCAGTGGTGAAACCGACCGAGAAGCCGTGCTGGCAGGCCGCCAGCCCAAGGGCTAGGGCCGTGTGCGTCTTGCCGGTGCCGGAATTGCCCAGCGCGATGACGTTTTCGCGCCGGGTGATGTAGTCGCAACGCGCCAGATCGAGCACCAGCATCTTGTTGAGCGACGGGATGGCGGTGAAGTCGAAGCTATCGAGCGATTTGACCGCTGGGAACCGGGCCTCTCGGATGCGGCGTTCGACCGTCCGTCGTTCCCGCTCGATCAGTTCCAACTCCGCCAGCCGCAGCAGATAGCGGCGATGGTCGACGCCCTCGGCGGCGCAGAGCTGGGCCTGCTTGTCGTATTCGCGCAGAAAGGTCGGCAGCTTGAGGGTTTTTA
>NZ_CACVCE010000064.1:0-3230 GCF_902729445.1 Magnetospirillum sp. LM-5
TCGCCGGAGGGCGGGATTTTTCGAGGTGCCCTTAAATTCCGCCGGATTCTGTCCAAACAAACCGAGCCGGCTCTCACCATGAAGGCATCTGCCCTTGAGATGACCAATGTTTATGACAATATATGTCGAGCGGCTTGGGTCGGCTCATGGGGAAAGCTTTGGATAATCTCGCCAAGTTCGATTCCAACAACGTCTGCATACTCGTCATTGATGATGACGTAACCACCCGGACGCTACTTAAAAAGCTTCTAGCCGCAATCGGGGCGGCAAGAATTTGGGAGGCAGCAGATGGGATTGAGGGGCTGCAAATTTCCTTTGGAGATCTCACCCCTGATTTAATCTTGTGTGACTTGGGTATGGAGCCTATTGACGGTTTGGCGGTGATTGGGGCAATCAGAGCGACTGGAAAGACGCATCTCTCCAAAGTCCCCTTGGTTGTTTTCACTGGATCTCACGAAAAAGCAATTTTAGATGGAGCATTAAAAGCTGGTGCCACCGGGGTCATTCCCAAACCTCATACTCCAAGAGATTTGGCAAAATACCTTTGTGGGCTTGTGAGTAGGACAAAGCCATCATCGGATGGCCTGAAGGAGTTCCATGACGCGGCTAAACAGGATTCCGATGAACCTAAGCCGTAATAGGGCCACTTGTGAATGATCCTGGGTTTATTCGTCATATCGTCTATCGCTGTGACGGTGGCATTCTACGTCAAAGGACCGCTTCCTTGGTCTTGTGGGAAAACGAAGCGGTGCGCCATGTACAAGCGGCCCATTTGCCCCGTTGCCAACGGGAAGTGGAGGGTTCGGAAGTCCAATGACTGCCCGTACTTCACGCAACAGCTGGTTATGGTTCCGGCAGATAAGCCTTGATCATGAGAGCCCGCTCCCCAGTTGGGCATCCATCCTCAATTTTGATGCCGTGAAAAGAGATGCCGCACCGCTTGTGAGTGTTGCCGTCAGCTTGGACCGGCGAACTTCATGCCTTCTCTCTTTCCCAGAAAATTGGCATCATCGCGGCCATGTCGCAAAGTCAGCTCCACCTATTCGAACAGCGATTCCCATCGGCGAAGCCTTCATCGCGGGCCGATGGCCGCGCGCCTGCTGATCTCTGCTCGTTGCCGGATCAAGAATTGGTGGCCGGAATTGCCACCGCAGGGATCGCGGAAATCTTCGCCCTGATGGCCGAATGTGGGCGGCGTAAGTTGACGGCGGCTGTGCCAGCCCTTGAGGGTATCTGCAAGAGGTTCTCCGGCTTTGGCCTCAATACCTTGATCCGCGAGCAAGCCGTGGCACTTGAAGCCTTGATTGAAATCGGCGGCCCAGAGGCCGCGACTGCGGTGGAGCGGATCATTGCACGAGATATGGTCCAGGGGCCTGGGTTGGTGCTGGCTGTTGCCGCCGCAGCTCGAACCGGGGTTACCCTGCCTCCCAAGGTGACGATGCGTTTGCTGCGTCATGACGAACCTGATGTCCGTGCCGATGCCTGTCGCAGCGCACGATTGGATCCTGATGTTGTCGCTATCTTGTTGGACCTTCTAGATGATCTGCACCTCAGCGTTCGCATTGCCGCGGCCTGCGCCCTTGGCCGATTTGGGAAGGTTGATGCTCTGGAGGCGCTGAGCGAAGCGTTGGAAGCGGCGCCCAGCATCGAAGTGATTGATGCTTTGGCCGACATTGCCGACGACGATGCCGTCGTGCTGCTTGGTCGGGTGGCGCAAGATCGGCCCGACCTGACCGAAGCAGTGGTATCGGCTCTTGATGAGTGTGGATCAGCGTTGGCCGCAAAAGTGGCCGATCGGGTTCGGAGATTGCCGAGATCTACAACCGCCATGATTGGCCCGCACGATATCGTCGTCGAGATCGATGAAATCCCCTACATCGGCAGATGCGAGTTGAAAGGAAAGACGGTGGTGGTCACCTCCGAGTTCGGTTCCAAGGCGCAGGCGGTTGGCGAATTTCCTCCTGACGTCGTGGCCAAGCGTCTGCTGGCTGCACTTGTTCGCGAAGCCGAGGGCCATGTCTGACCTCCGGCCCCGTCCCTCCCGTGTTCTTCAGCGGCGCGCCCGCCGTGCGCGGCTGATCCTGATGGCGATCCTCGTCATTGGGCTCGGCGTGGCCTACTATGTTAGAGTATCCGTGCTCAGTTAATGTCGTCGTCGATACTCGGCTCCCTTCAATCGAGACCAGCAGTGCTGGGGATAGGTCGCACCTTTTCGTAGCACGAAAGGGGAGTGCGACAGACAGTGGAAAGATCCCCCATGTGCGCAGAATACATTCCGCCCATACACTCAAGCAGCCGACGAGGCTGGGAGGATCTCCGCACACTCGAGCGTGACTATTTTCTGCTGGCGGCATTCGGCGGCCCGTCCGAATGGCAGCCCGTCATGGAAAACCTTGGTCTTGACCGGGTAGAGGCTGCTCGCATCGCCAATGCCATGTCTCCCCTAGCCCAACCACCGAAGTCAATTGAGGAGCGCAGTCAGCGAGAGCAGGACGCGTTGACATTCCTGGCCAATCGCCCTTTGGGCTCTGCATTGAAGGAAGCCATTGGGCGACGTGACGGAAGTCTGGATATGCCCAACGAAGAGCCTGCGCCGCAGTTCCGGGCGAAAGATGGAGCGCCATCTGAGGTTCGAACAGGTGTTTTCTATCATCCCACCAATGAGATGCGGCCTCGATACGGGCATGAAGGCCAGAGACTGCGCGGCGGCGTCACGGCGACCTTGGAAACGGTGCTTAAAGCCGCACGAAATGCCAGCCACCACATGTTACGCGCCCTTTCCGGAGTTTCGAAAAGGCATCTCCTGCCTCGCATCAAAGCGATTGGCGGCGCCATTCAGAAGGGTGCTGGGGAGACATTCAGCGCCGCAGCAACCCGCCTGAGAATAACGAGATCGATCCCGCTCAAGAGTCTGGCTGCCGAGAACAGCGATGGCATTACGCCCATTTCAGATCAAGATCTACGGGAAGCTTCGGTCGAACGCTGGCGCCAAATGGGAGAAACCATTAAGGCCATGACCGTTGCTTCTGCTCTGCGCGGCTACCCACCCGCTCTCGAATTCATCCGGATCATCGCACCGGACATAGGGCCTTTCGATGATTCGAAGATACGGGTTTCTCCGAGACGCTATCGCCATATCCAAGGCGCCCTTAAGCGCGGCGATTCTCTATTCTACAGGGCCTATCGATGGGCTTTTCCGCCCGAAGGCTAGTGATTGTGCGCGCCGGAGC
>NZ_CACVCE010000065.1:0-3150 GCF_902729445.1 Magnetospirillum sp. LM-5
TGCCCTACAGAGACTGGGTTTGCCCAAAGGGTAATTAGGGCGTCTCGAAGGCTGGCGTTGCTGTTTCGCTATTTTTCGACAATATCAAAGTCCTGCAAAGATGCGGCTGATCCGAGTTCCATTTCCAGGATTTTTCCGGCCAACTCATTTGCCTCGATGGCTGCGGATTTTGCAGTGGAACTCATAGCGTCCAATCCACCGATTACAGCAGTCAAGCTTGCCACCCGACCCATTTGTCGCCGCAAGATATCCCCGATTCCAAGGGGAATGCCCTGCTTGCCGGACAAAATATCACCGCAAAGCCGTATGATTTTTTTTGCAGCCGTCACGGCCAGAGAATCCGCACTTTTCGTAAGTGCATGCCGTATCTCGCCCAACCGTTTAAGCTGAAAATTAGAGCATCCACTCACCTGCACCCTGGAATCAGCAAGTTCCATAAGGTTATTCAGCCTCTCTGTATATTTAGAAATATCACGAAGCAATGCAGACTTCCGCTTTTTATCGGCAACCGCACTTGTTTGCAAGTTAATGTTCATGATTTTTGCGGCTAATTCATACGCATTTTCTATCACGATGCCAGTTTGCTTGTGTGCAGTCTCGCTGCCAATGCCATCGTCATATTCGCCATTCATCTTGGCGATCATAATGCGGTCAATACTAACAATATGTGTGACGAGCCAATTGTATATTAAAAAGAACAGCTTTTCACTTCCGCCACCGTTATGGAGGTCATCACGATTGATACCGTCAAGCTTCTCTACAAAGCCAGCATGAATTCGCTTATGCTTGTCTCTTTCATCATAATCAAAGGAGTCCATGAGAGACTCCTCGTGCTTAAAGTGCATTTTTACATAATCTGAAAGACCAACAAGAACGTCATCGACCGCCTTGATTTCATATTCGGCACTTGAAGTTGTCCCAAGTATTTTAAGAAAATCGATGATTTTCCGGTGTTGATCATCGATGTCATCCCGCCCAGTGGCAATCGCCGTAGACCATCCGATTTCAGCCTTCATATCGACCGAAGATGTAGGGGCTATCGCCTCGCGGGGCTTATCTCGCAGCTTGACCTGCCGCTGATCTGCGGACGGGGCAATCACAGGGGAGCCTTCTTGACGGCGGGTCAGGGCATCATCCGCCCGTCTAAACGGCCCCTTGTAGGCCTTCATGATGGCAGAGCGTCTGTCTGGCCCATGAAAGCTCGGACAGGAAATAAAAGCCTTCTGCGTGGTCATCGCAGCCGTGATCGCCATTTGCAACGAGTGGCGGGTTATGGGAAGGGTGAGGGAAGCAGATATGCCCGCGTCTCTTGCCGCGATTAGCTCATCGGCGGTCCACTGATTATCCAGGGCGATTATGGGAAGGGATTGAGGGGGGTGCCCTTCCCCCCAACGGACATGCTTCAAAACCTTCAGATGCCCAGTTCCACCAAGCTTATCGCACAGGATGATATTAATGTTTGATGCGTTTCCATGCTCAAGGTGCAGCATCGTGTGGCTGATGTCTTTGGTTTCTTCCTGAACTACAAAGCCACACTCACGCATAACGGAAACGATAAGCCTTCTGGTCGCAGTATTTTCAATGGCGACGAGTGCATTAACATCTGAAGATGATGATGCTAAGATTGTCATTATTATCTATTCCAGTCGCATTTAAATACTTCAGCGTGACGCATAGATTTCCGACACCTTCCTGCCAGAGGCTGATAGTTCTTCTATATCCACGTAAGCAATCTCTCCAAGCCTACCCTTCAATTCCCGACATCTATCTCGGAAGGTTTCGACTGAATAGGATTTCGCTCCGGAAAATTTTCGAATTTTCTCCGCCAACTCATCAGCAATATTTTCGAGTCTTGTTAGACTTCGAAAAGTGGATTCCGTTGTTGATACTCCGTCACGCATACCTGCTGCCAATGAGTTACATTCAAAAACTATGGCTCCAGCAAGACTTTTTAAACGGTAATTTACGATAACTTGAATGGCTTCATTTTTTCTGTATTCGTATTGCTCTATCGAAATTCCTCGCCCTAATGCCTCGACCGGATTCGGAACAATGATTTGTGGGGCTGATGCACAGCCAGGGCGATTTTCATTTTGACGTTCAGGGCCAATATAATCTTGGGTGACGATAAAGGGCTTCCGCCTTTCCGCATGCCCAATAATCTGGTCCCTTAACTGACCAGATGAGAATGGAATAAGAAGCACAGAATCTGTTCCTGAAGACATCGCACTGCGAACAGCCGCCTCATCTCTTGATGAAAGCAGCAGCACCGTCAACACAAATGGGTCGCAATTTGTCTGTATAGATCGGATTTGACGAATAAAATACGCAGAATCATTCCCACCAACCATTGCATCCATAACTATAATTTGAAAGCCGCCATTTCGGCACGATTCATCAATAGCGATAAAGTTGTTTGATTCCTCTATGTTTGAAATTCCAATTTCATTCAGTGTGAATCGAATTCCAGATCGAATTGTACTGCTTGGCTCACAAATCAATGCCGTTATTTTAGAGTAATCTAATTTCAGTTTAGCGGGAACGATGACAGTAGGAACTGCCAACTTTTCAGTACCCGGTCCTTCATTCTCAAGAGCGTCAAGGGCAAGATACGCAAGCGGTCTCTGATCAACGTCGTCATCAGTCAGCAGTGACCTGAACTTCATGTCCTCATTCATAATGTGACTTGCAAGCCACTTAAGGACAAGATCGTGCAGTTTCTCCGCAACGGACAAACTTCCACCACGATACAACCTGATAACCTCATTAATTTTGCGATTGAAGGCAAAGTGCTTTGCACGATGATCTTCAAAATGTTGAAAGCCAATTTTTTCCATGGCCTTTTCTTCACGGAGAAAGTGCCCTGCGACATATTCTTCGAGCATTGCCAAAGCACTCTCGATTACGAACTTGCTTTCCGCCGCCTCGAAGATGATGCCCTTGAGTAAATTGGCAATTTCAAAGAATGCCTTGTGATCGCTGTCAATCGCAGCATTCCCGACGGAGAACGCATCTGACCACCCAGCGATTTGGCACGCTTCCGTCATTCAGCAAAACTCCATCCGACATTTCCCATATGGACGGCCCATCCGCCCCTGATTGACGCCAGAATAGCTAAAGGGCACCTCGAAAAATCCCGTCCTCCGGCGA
>NZ_CACVCE010000066.1:0-2927 GCF_902729445.1 Magnetospirillum sp. LM-5
TCGCCGGAGGGCGGGATTTTTCGAGGTGCCCTGGAGTAATTGTGCTAAAAAACGCGGGCCGACAGCAGCGACGAATGCTGCGGACCTTGGTCGCGTCGGCCGCGTGATTTTGTTTAGTGGTGCTGGATGACGATGCTTGATGGCGACGCGAACACCGGGGGGCGCCCCAATGCCCCTCGCAGCAAGGATTTGAAGCGCTACCTCATGCTGATGGGCGTGGTGGCCTTGATCGTGCTGTTCGGCGCCTTCATTTTTCGCCAGCAGGCGGGCGGCAACCGCCTTGGAACCCTGATCCGGCAATTGGGTCACGGCGCCGTCACCGCTCCGGTGCTTCCCCTTCCCGCGAACGCACTTGCGGGGGCCCCGGCGGCTACGGGAGTTCCGGCCCTGCCGCCGGTCATGGAGGCCGGGGCTGCCCAGGTGGGCGGCGGCGGGGGATTTTCCCGCGTCGTCGCCCTTTTGCGTCATAGCGTCGTGAGCGTGACCGCATCGTCGTCGGGCCGCGCCGCCGCGCCCAAGACCCTGATGCCGCCCGGTCCCGACGTCTTGCCGCGTTTCGCCAATCCGACCACCACCTCGGTGGAAAATATCGGCACCGGGGTGATCGTTCGCGACGACGGTTTCATCGTCACCAATTTTCATGTGGTGCGCGGCGCCAATTCGGTTCTCGTCTCGGTGTCGGACGACGGGGGCGCGACCCGCTATTCGGCTGAGATCGTCAAGATGGACGAGGCGCTCGACCTCGCCTTGCTGAAGATTGCTCCCAGGGTGCCGCTGACCTCGGCGGTCCTGGGCGACAGCAGCGCGGTGCGGGTCGCCGACGAAGTGATCGCCATCGGGACTCCCTTCGGTCTGGATATGTCCGTCAGCCGCGGCATCATTTCCGCCAAGGGCAAGTCCATGGTGATCGAGGGCGTCACCCATTCCAAGCTGCTGCAGACCGATACCGCCATCAATCAGGGCAATTCCGGCGGGCCGCTGGTGATTGCCGACGGCACGGTGATCGGCATCAATACCGCCATCTACACCCCCAGCGGCGCTTTCGCCGGAATCGGTTTCGCCGTGCCCAGCAATCAGGTCCGCCTGTTCGTGGAAGATGAAGTGAACGCCCTGCCCGCCGCCGCCGCCGCTGCGGGCCCCGCCATGGGAGCCGTCGCGTTTCGGGCTCCGGGGCCGGGCGGCGTGGGGGCGGCCGGTCCGGCCATCGCGGTGGGGGGGCCTTCGCCCCATACCGATGGTCGACAGGCCATGGCTTGCGACAACTGCCATCAGATCATCGGTGCCGCGGCGGGGCCCATCGCCTTCGCTCAGCCCATGATGCCCGTCGCCGCGCCGCCGCCCGCCGCGCCGCCCATCCAGGCCAATGCCGCCAATCCCCATGCCGACAACCGCCGGAACATGAATTGCGCCGGTTGCCATCAGATCATCGGTGCCGGTGCCGGGCCGGTCGCCTTCGCTCAGCCGGGGGTGGGCGGATATCAGTTCGCCCAGCCGCCCGGCGGTCTGGCGGTCAATGTCCAAGGCGCGCGCGGCGGAATCGGGTCCAGAATGGCCGGTCACAGCCTGCACGGCGCCGCCTTGGCGCCCCTGTCTCCGCAGATGAGCCTGCAGACCGGTCTGCCGGTCGGGCGCGGCGTGCTGATCACCGGCGTTTCCCCCAACACGGCGGCGGCAAGCGCCGGATTGCGGCCGGGCGATGTTCTGCTCAAGATCGACGGCCGCCCCGTCGCCCTCCCCCATGAGGCGGTCGCCATCATGGGGGAAATGTCGGTCGGCGGGTCCGTCCGTCTGGGAGTCTTGCGCGATGGAGGCGTCCGCAACATGACTTTGATTGCCGGGGCCGCCGCGGGAACGCCGCCGTCCGGCAACGGGCCGTGGTGAAAGGTAAAGAATTCCAGGTTGTTCTGTGATGATGGAGCACGAGATGGCGACGAACCGACGGCCCCGCGCCAAGGGGACCCCCGGCGAAAAGCTCGGGAAGGGAGGCGGCGATGCCGCGCTCGCCCCGGCTGCCGACGCCGAGATTCCGGCATCTTCCGCGCCGGAGCCCGCCGCCCCCATATCTGCGCCTCCGGCTCCGGTGATCAAGCCGGTGGGAGGGGATGCCTGGGCGTCGCTGCTGAGCGGTTCGCCCTGGTCTTCCCCCGGAGCGGCAAGCCCGACGGAGGCGGCGCTCAAGCCGGTCATGCCGAGCGCATTGGCGGAGGCGGTTGCCAATGCGCCGCCTGAAGCCGCCCCGTTCACCGAGCTTGTCTCCCACTGGTCGCCGCCTTTCCGGCGGCAGCCGGATCGGGAGTATGAAGAGATCAATCCCGCCGAGGCGGCAATCCCGGTGACGGGCGCGGCGCCCGAGCCCGAGCCCGAGCCCGAGCCCGAGCCCGAGCCCGAGCCCGAGCCGGTCCCCGAACCCGAACCTGAACCCGAGCCGGAAGCGGCTCACGATCATGCCGCGACCGAGACCGAGGGAGTTCCCGAAATGATGACGAGTGATGTTGAGCTTGAGATTGAGATTGAGATTGCTTCGGATGTGGAGGTCGTCGAGGCCCCCGCCGTGATCGAGCCGTCTCCCCAGCCGCAGGCATTTTCCCACTCGACGGCCTATGCCTATCCGGCGGAACCGGCCCCGGCGGTGGAGACGGCGGCAGAGGCCGCCCCTGCCGGCCCTGCCGAAAATCCGGTCAAGGAGGTTCCCGTGGAGGACCTGTTCACCGGGATCTTCAATGTGGCGGATTCGGCCGTGCGCGGCGCCATCGGCGCCTCCACCGATCTGCTGAGGGATCCCAAGTCCCTGGGCGGTAAGCTTTCCGTCGCGGGGCAGAGTCTGGTCCATTCCATCAAGGGACGCTTCAATGCTTTGCTGGCTCCGCGCCACGGCGCCAAAAGCAACGGTGATGAATTCTAGTGGTTCTCGCGGGATGGGCGATGGA
>NZ_CACVCE010000067.1:0-168419 GCF_902729445.1 Magnetospirillum sp. LM-5
TCTGCCACAGGTTTTGCCCCGGTTACCGTGCTGCCGACCAACTCATTGTTTCCAATGGCATTTCGTCCCAACCACATGGATGGCCGGGTCAACCCTGGCCATGACGATTGGGGACAAAGAGCACGATTGCCGAGCTTTTCCGCCCCCTGGGTGGACGTTCCCCCGAGACCTATAGTCTCATCAGTGAATCGGCGGCGGCGCGGGCCTGGTCGGTGACGTTTTCGCCGGCCAGCATGCGGGCGACCTCTTCGCGTCGCTCGGCCGCGCTCAGCCGTTCCACCGCCGTCAGCACCTTGCCGGGCGTCGCTTCGTGCTTGGCGACGCGGTAATGGTGGGCGCCTTGGGCCGCCACCTGCGGCGAATGGGTCACCACCAGCACCTGCAAGCCCTGGCCCAGGCGGGCCAGCCGGTCGCCGACCGCCGCGGCGACGGCGCCGCCGATGCCGGAATCCACTTCGTCGAACACGATGGTCGGTGTCGGCTGCGACTTGGCCAGCACCACCTTCAGGGCCAGCATGAAGCGCGACAATTCGCCGCCCGAGGCGACCTTGCCCAGCGGCGCCGGCGGGCTGCCGGGATTGGTGGCGACCAGGAACTCGATCTCGTCCAGGCCGTGCGGCCCCCAGGCGCTTTCGGCGGCGGTCGTGACGCGGGTGACGAAGCGGGCCTTGTCCAGCTTCAACGGCGGCAATTCGGCGGCGACCGCCTGGTCCAGCAGGGCGGCGGCCTGGGACCGGGTGGCCGAAAGCCGGCGGGCGGCCTCGACATAGGCGGCGCGGGCCGCCTGTTCGGCGCGGGCCAGCCGGGCCAGATCGTCGCCGCCGCCATCAAGTGCTGCCAGGCGGGACGCCAGATCGTCCTTCAAGGCCGCCAGTTCATCGACGGCGACGCCATGCTTGCGGGCGGCGGCGCGCAGCGCGAACAGCCGCTCCTCGACCTTTTCCAGCCGGCCGGGATCAAGGTCGATCTCGGCCGACACCCGTTCCAGCAGGCCGATGGCCTCGGCGGTTTCGAAGGCGGCGCGGTCCAGGGCGGCGATCACCGGGGCAAGCTTGCCCCCGGCGCGGTCGGCGACTCGCTCCAGCAGCCGCTGGGCGCTGCGCAGCGCCTGCTCGACCTCGGCCCGGCCCGACAGGGCGGCCCCGGCGGCATTGATGGCCTCGACCAGTTTTTCGCCATGCTGCAGCATGGCCCGGGTCTCGGCCAATTGGGCTTCCTCGGCCGGTCTGGGGGCCAGGGCGGCCAATTCGTCATGGGCGTGGCGCAGATAATCTTCCTCGGCCCGGGCCTGCTTAAGGCGGGTTTCGGCCTCGATGCGGGCTTGGGCGGCTTGGCGCCATCCGTTCCACACCTGCCCCAGCGCCTGGACTTGCCCGGAATTGGCGGCGAAGGCGTCCAGCACCGGCCGATGGGTGGCCTGATCCATCAGGCCGTGGCTTTCGAACTGGCCGTGGATTTCCACCAGTTCGTCGCCGACCTTCCGAAGCAGGCCGACGCTGACCGGCTGATCGTTGACATAGGCCTTCGAGCGGCCGTCGGCGCTGACCACCCGGCGCAGCAGCAAGGGCTGGCCGTCGGTGTCGATGTCTTGTTCGGCCAGGATGGCGCGGGCGGGGTGGACGGCCGGCGGGTCGAATTCGGCGATCACGGTCAGTTGCGCGCTGCCGTGGCGGACCAGCGAGGAATCGGCCCGGGCGCCCAGCGCCAGCGACAGCGAATCCAGCAAGATCGATTTGCCGGCGCCGGTTTCGCCGGTGAATACCGACAGGCCGGGATCGAAAGCCAGGTCCAGCTTTTCGATCAGCACCACATCGCGGATCGACAGCGACGCCAGCATCGTCGCGCTACCACAACCAGCCGAACCAGCCCCGGCCCTTTTCATCCGCCTTCTTGGCAGAGGCGGCCGTCTTGCCGGTGTTGAGCAAGGAATAGCTATCCTCGTACCAGTCGCTGCCGGGGAAATTGTGGCCCAGCACCGCCGCCGTCTTCTTGGCCTCGTCGGTCAGACCCAGCACAAGATAGATCTCGACCATGCGGTGCAGGGCCTCGGGGACGTGCGAGGTGGTCTGGTACTGCTCGACCACCGCCTTGAAGCGGTTCAGGGCGGCCAGATAATGCTCGCGGCCCTGGTAATAGCGGGCGACGTTCATTTCCTTGCCGGCCATGTGGTCACGGGCAAGGTCGACCTTCAGCTTGGCATCGCGGGCATAGGTCGAGGCGGGGAAACGGTCGATCACCTCTTGCAGGGCCTTCAGCGCCAGTTCGGTCATCTTCTGGTCGCGGGCGACGTCGGTGATCTGCTCGTAGTAGGACAGGCCCTTGAGGTAATAGGCGTAGGCGGCGTCCTTGTTGCCGGGATGCAGCTGGATGAAGCGGTCCAGGCCGATGATGGCGTCGTCGTACTTGTTGCGCTCGTACAGGGCATAGGCGCCCATCAACTGCGCCTTGGTCGCCCACACCGAATAGGGGTGCTGGCGCTCGACCTCCTCGAAGGCCTTCGAGGCGCGGTAATATTCGTTCTTGTCGATCAGGTCCATCGCCTCGTTGTAGAGCTCCTCGACCGGGCGCTCGACGTAATCGTCCTTCTTGTCGGAGCAGGCCGAAAACGCCAGCGAGGCGGCGATCAGGGCGAAGGCGGCGGTACGGGACAGGGCGCGGCTCATGGAATCCCAAGACACAAGGGGTGGTGCCGGACTATAGCACGCTGTCGGCCGCAAGGAAGAGGCTCAGCGCGTCAGCGACAGAAAGGCCGCCGTCAGTTTCTCGGGCAGGCGCTCGACCTGATCGATCACCGCGAAGCCGTTCTCGCCGAAGATGTCGGCGATATAGGAATCGGCCTTGGTGTCCACCGTCATGCAAAAGGTGTGGATGCCTCGTGCATGCAGTTCGCCGACCGCCTTGTGGGTGTCCCACTTCAGGGTGTCCTCGTCGTCCTCGTCGATGTCGGCCGGCTCGCCGTCCGACACCAGCAACACCAGCTTCTTGTCCTCGCGCCGGGCATCCAGGTGGTGGCCGGCGTGGCGCAGGGCCGCGCCCATGCGGGTGGCCATTCCGGCCTGGGCGGCGGCCAGCCGGCCCTGGGCCAGATCCGACCAAGGCTCGGTGAAGGACTTGATGGGCATGTAGCGCACGTCGAGCCGGGTCTTCGAGGCGAAGCCGGCGACCGCGAAGCTGTCGCCCAATTGTTCGATGGCCCAGGCCAGCAAGGCGGTGGCTTCCTGCGCCAAGGTCAGCAATGTCTGGTCCGATCCGGCGACGCGGTCGTTCAGCGAGTGCGACAGGTCCAGCAGGACCAGGACGGCGATATTGCGCCCGGCCGGGACGTGGCTTTGGTGGATGCGGGTGTCGGGGGACAGGCCGGCGCGGCGGTCGATCAGGGCGGTGATCGCCTGGTCGAGATCGATATCGTCGCCCTCGGCCTGGTGACGGATGCGGCGGCGGTTCTGGGGCTTCAGGCGGTCGATCACCCGCTTCAGGCGTTTGGCGGTGTCGGCGTGACGATCCAGCATCCGGGCGATGGGGGCGGGGTCGCCGGCCGGCGGCGGCGCCTCGAAGACGGTGGTCCATTCGGGGCGGTATTCGGCCCGGCGATAATCCCATTCCGGCCAGTGGACCGGCGCGACCAGCGCCTCGGTCTCGGGCGGAGGGGCGGTGCCGTGGTCGGAATGGAAATCGTCCTTGCTGTCGGTGTCTTCCAGGAACTGCCACAGGAAGCGATTGTCGTCGCGATAGAGGGCGATGGTGTCGTCGAACCAGATCCTGGCCAGGGCGAAATCGGCGGTGCGGATGCGGGGCAGCAGGGCCACGCCCAATCGCACCGCCAATTGCGGGTCATGGGGGTCGGCGGCGATTTCGGCCTGAAAGCGGGCGGCGAACTCGGCCAGGACCGCATCGCAGGCCTGGTGGTCGGGGTCCAGCAGGGCCAGCGACAACCGGGTCAGGACATGGCGGATCGGGTTCCAGCCGGGCGGCACCGACCCGGCAAGCGGCCGGGGATGCAGGGACAAAAACAGCCGGCCCAGGCCGGGATGGAGGCCCCGGGCCAGGGTCTCGACGCGGGCATCCTCGAAACACTCGATGGCCAGATGCTGCAACTGGCTGAAATTGTCGGCCATGAACGGCCGGCTCCAGCGCTTGTGGGCGGCCAGATGGGCGATGGTGGCGCGGTAGATATCCAGGGCGCTCGCATGATCGATCACGTCGGGCAGGTGGAAGCCCAGTTTGTCGAGATGGGGGAACTGGCGCCGCGTCGGGTCGCCCCATTGGGTGAAGGGGTGGATGGCGCAATCTTCGCCCCAGAACGCCCGCAGGGTCAGGCGCAGCTGGCGCTCGATATCGGCCAGCAAGAGTCCGCGTCGCTGCTTTTGCAGGGCGGCGTGGGAATCGGCGGTCTCCAGGTTGAAATAGAGGTGGACCTGGAACGGCTGCTGGCGGTAGGCGTCGATGCCGAACTGGGTCCAGGCCAGCAGACCGTCGAAGGTGACCACTTCCAGCAAGCGCGGCGCGTGGTGCAGCAGCGGCGCCAGGCCGCCGCGCGCCTGGTGGGTCATCCGCTTGACGAGGTCGCACCAGGCCCTGACCTCCTGGTCCGAGCCCAGGCGGGCCGCCACGCCCGGCAGGCAGTCCAGGAAGACCGGCGCCAGATGGGCCAGGTCGGGGATTTCCGACAGATAGCGGGCGGTGTCGGCGCCGGGGCCGCCGGGATCAGGCGAAGGCAAGGTCGATCGCATGGGCCAGGGTGGCGCGGATGTCGGGATCGTCGGTCAGCGGCCGCACCATGGCCATGGCGCAGGCGTCGGGCGGGCTCATGCCGGCCGCGATCAGTTGGGCGGCATAGACCAGCAGGCGGGTCGAGGCGCCCTCGTCCAGGCCATGGCCCTTCAAGGCGCGGGCCTTGGCGGCGACATCGACCAGCCGGGCGGCCAGGGCCGTTTCGATGCCGCCCTCGGCGGCGACGATCGAGGCTTCCGCCTCGGCCGGCAGATAATCGAAATCCAGCCCGGTGAAGCGTTGCTTGGTCGATTGCTTCAGGTCCTTCATCAGGCTCTGGTAGCCGGGATTGTAGGAAATGACCAAGTGGAAGTCGGGATGGGCGCGCACCAGTTCGCCCTTCTTGTCCAGCGGCAGAACCCGGCGATGGTCGGTCAGCGGGTGAATGGCGACCACGGTGTCCTGGCGGGCCTCGACGATCTCGTCCAGATAGCAGATGGCGCCGATGCGCGCCGCCACCGTCAGCGGGCCGTCCTGCCAGCGTGTGCCGTCGGCATCCAGCAGATAGCGGCCGACCAGATCCGACGCGGTGACGTCCTCGTTGCAGGCCACAGTGATCAGCGGCTGGCCCAGGCGCCAGGCCATGTGCTCGACGAAGCGCGACTTGCCGCAGCCGGTCGGGCCTTTCAGCATCACCGGCAGGCGACGGCTCCAGGCCGCCTCGAACTGGGCGATCTCGGCTCCGGCCGGGCGGTAGAAGGGTTCGGTGTCGATCAGATATTGGCGGCGGCTGTCGGTCATCGGTGTCCTCGGGATGGGGGCACGACAACAGTAATGCAGCGGCGCGGCTAAAACAGCTCCCCGTCGCCGGGTGGTCCGACCACTTCCTTGGGGCGGGTGGGAATAGCCTACCCTAAAACAGAACCCCCGCCGTCCGAAGGCGGCGGGGGTTCTGCGCTCGTTCACCTGGATGAGAGGTGAAACTTTCAGACGGCGATGGCCAGGGCGGCTTCGGTGGCGTTCATGCCGTTGGCGGCGGCCGAACCCGGCGCGATGGTGGTCCAGGCCCAGGCGGTCTGGTCGGCGAACAGGGCCTTCAGCAGGCGGTTGTTCAGGGCGTGGCCGGAACGGATTCCGTGGAAGGCGCCGATGATGGGGGCGCCGGCCAAATACAGGTCGCCGACGGCGTCCAGGATCTTGTGGCGGACGAATTCGTCGCCATAGCGCAGGCCGTCATCGTTCAGGACCTTGGTGCCGGTGCTGTCGATCACCACGGCATTGTCGAGCGAGCCGCCGCGGGCCAGGCCGTTGGCGCGCAAGTAGGCGACTTCCTGCTCGAAGCCGAAGGTGCGGGCCCGGCTGATCTCGGACTTGAACGAGCCCTTGGTCACGGCCAGCGCCAAGCTTTGCTGGGCGATGGCCTGGCTGGCGAAATCGATGTCGAAGCGGACCTTGAAGCCGGCGGCGGGGGTGAAGGTGGCGGTCTTGTCGCCATCGGTCACCGACACGCGCTTCAGGATGCGGATGGCGCGACGCGGCGCGGCCAGTTCGACGGTGCCGGCGCATTCGATCAGGAACAGGAAGGGGGCGGCCGAGCCGTCCATCACCGGCACCTCGGCGCCGTTGATCTCGATCAGGCAATTGTCGATGCCCGAGCCGGCCAGCGCGCTCATCAGATGCTCGACGGTGCCGATCTGGACGCCGTCTTCGTTGACCAGGCAGGAATTCATGCGGGTGTCGCCGACATGCGACCACAAGGCCGGCACGATGGCGCCCTGGCCCTTGACGTCGGTGCGGCGGAAACGGATGCCGGTATCGGCTTCGGCGGGCATCAGGGTCATGGTGACCTTGGCGCCGGAATGCAGGCCGACGCCCGTGCAGCTGATGGCGGTCTTCAGCGTGCGCTGGCGCAACGCGGTACGGTCGGAAAGCTCGGGGGCGGGCTGGAAGGCGGAGACCACGTCGGCGGCGATGAACTTCACGTCTTTAACCCCTTATCGCCCCGGTTGATCCCGGGCTTTGGTTTCGACGCTCAAACACTAGCTCTTGGGGGTCCAGGCCTCAAATCAATCATTGTTTCGCTTTGTTACACCGCAGCAAAGGCGGTTCCGGCGAAAGAGGAACCCGACGACCGCCACCTTGGCGGCGGTCGTCGGGTCAAGTCGATATCAAGCGCGGATCAACCTTGCCTAGTTGGCCTGACGGCGCAGGAAGGCAGGGATGTCCAGGTCACCGGAATCACGGCCGATGGTCGGCTCGGAATGGGCGGCCGGAGCCCCCATGCGCGGAGCCTGCGGGGCCGGATTGGCGCGGGGTTCGACGCGTTGCTGCGGCTGCGGCTGCTGCGGCGGTTGCTGCGGCTGGCGACGGCTGCTCAGCAAACCGAACAGGCCGCCGGCCCGCCGCGGTTCGGCCTGCGGCTGCGGCTGCGGGGCCGGGTGGGTCATGCGCGGCGCCGGCTGCTGCGGCTGGGCGACGATGCCCGAGACGGTGCGGCCCAATTCGCCCATGTCGGGATGCTCGGCATGCGCCGGCTCGTCCTCGTAGGACGGCTCGACCGCCGGGGCCGGCTCGCGGGCGAAGGTCGGCTCGGCGCGCTGGGCGTGCGCGGACTCGGCGCGGTGGGCGTGCACCGGTTCGGGCTGCGGCTGCGGCCGGGCCTGCATCTGCGGCTGGGGTTGCGCCTCGGCGCGGGCCTGCGGCTGAGGCAGGGGCATCTCGAGGGTGGTCGGACGTTCGGCCGGGGTGACCCGGACGGCGACCGTCGGGGCGGCGGCGGCGGCCTGGGGCGCCGGGCGGGCGACCGGCTGTTGGGCCGGGGCGGTCTGGGCGGCGGTGACCACGGTCGGACGGAAGGCCGGCTGCGGGGCCTGCGGCGCGACGCGTTGCTGAGCGACCGGAGCGGTGTTGCCGCCGACCAGCGAGATCACGGTCGGCTTCGGCGCGGCCATGGCTTCCGAGGCGATGCCGGTGGCGACCACCGACACCCGCATCTTGCCGTTCAGCTTCTCGTCGAAGGTCGAGCCGAAGATGATGTTGGCGTCGGGATCGACCTCGTCGCGGATGCGGTTGGCGGCTTCATCGACCTCGAACAGGGTCATGTCCATGCCGCCGGTGATGTTGATCAGCACGCCCTTGGCGCCCTTCATCGAGGTGTCGTCCAGCAGCGGGTTCGAGATGGCCGCCTCGGCCGCCGCGATGGCGCGCTTGTCGCCCTCGGCCTCGCCGGTGCCCATCATGGCCTTGCCCATTTCGCTCATCACGGTGCGGATGTCGGCGAAGTCCAGGTTGATCAGGCCGGGCATGATCATCAGGTCGGTGACGCCGCGCACGCCGGAATACAGCACGTCGTCGGCCATCTTGAAGGCGTCGGCGAAGGTGGTGCGCTCGGTGGCGACGCGGAACAGGTTCTGGTTGGGGATGATGATCAAGGTATCGACATAGGCCGACAGTTCCTCGATGGCGCCTTCGGCGGTGCGCATGCGGTGCGCGCCCTCGAAGTGGAACGGCTTGGTCACCACGCCGACGGTCAGGATGCCCTGGTCGCGGGCGGCCCGCGCGATGACCGGGGCGGCGCCCGAGCCGGTGCCGCCGCCCATGCCGGCGGTGATGAACACCATGTTGGCGCCGGCGATCTGGCCGATCACCTCTTCCAGGCTTTCCTCGGCCGCCGCGCGGCCGATTTCGGGACGCGAGCCGGCGCCCAGGCCTTGGGTGATGGCGGTGCCCAGCTGGATGCGGCGCTCGGTGCGCGACTGGGTGATCGCCTGGGCGTCGGTATTGGCGACGATGAACTCGACGCCTTCCAGCTTCGACGAAATCATGTTGTTGACGGCATTGCCGCCGGCGCCACCGACGCCGATGACGGTGATCTTGGGCTTCAGCTCGTTGGCCGCCCCGGGAAGAAAGGTCAGCATGTTCATACCTCCGCGCTTGGTGGGCCCATATTTGTGGCCCTTGGTTAATCTCAATGACGCTAGAAATTCCGTTTCAGCCACTGACCGAACCGGCCCCAGCCCGATCCTTCCTCGTCACTTCCGCCCTTGCGGCCCGTCTTGGCGACGGGCTGGTGGGCCAGGGCGTAACGGATCAGACCGGCACAGCTGGAAAAGGCGGGGCCATTGGTGGCTTCGGGCAGACCGTGAAAACCGACGGGGCGACCCAGGCGGACCTGCTTGTCCAGGACCATCGAGGCCAGGTCGCGGGCTCCTTGCATCTGGCTGGCGCCGCCGGTCAGCACGACCCGGCGCCCGGCCATCTTGTCGAAGCCCGAATGTTCAAGATGCGAGCGCACCAGTTCCAACGTCTCTTCGATGCGCGGCTGGATGATCTGGATCAGCATCGAGCGCGGCACCTGGTTGGAGGCGCCGTCCTCGTCCTCGCCGACCAGCGGGACCTTCAGCATCTCGCGGTCGTCGGCCGCCGACGGCATGCACGAGCCGAAAAGGGTCTTCATCCGCTCGGCATAGGACACCGGGGTCGACAGGCCGCGGGCGATGTCGTTGGTGACGTGGTGGCCGCCGACGGGAATGACGTCGGTGTGCACCAACTGGCCGCCGACGAACACGGCGATCGAGGTGGTGCCGCCGCCCATGTCGATGCAGGTGACGCCCAGTTCCCGCTCGTCATCGACCAGGCAGGCCAGGCCGGCGGCATAGGGGCTGATGACCCGGGCCTCGATATCCAGATGGCAGCGATGGACCACGGTGGTCAGGTTGCGCACCGGCCCGATCGCCGCCGAGACGACGTGGATGGCCACACCCAGCCGGTCGCCGTACATGCCGCGCGGGTCCTTGATGCCCTCGGTGCCGTCGATGGTGTAATCGACCGGAATGGCGTGGATCAGCTCGCGGTCGGCGGTGTGGTGGTGGGCTCGGCCATGGTCCAGCATGCGGCGGATGTCGGCCTCGTTGACGGCGTGGCCGTTCATCGCCACCTCGACCTTGACGTTGGTCGAGGCCGGCGCGCCGCCCGAGATGTTGACCACCACCGCCCTGGCCCGTTCGCCGGCCATGTCCTCGGCGGCATCGACCGAGGCGCGGATCGAATGTTCCAGCTCTTCCATGTCGACCACCGCGCCCAGGCGCATGCCGCGCGCCAGCTGGTGGCCGATGCCGACGATGCGCGGCGCCCCGTCCTCCTGGACGCGCGCCAGGAAGCAGCACACCTTGGTACTGCCGACGTCCAACGCTGCGATCAGGCCGCCTCTCATGTCAGGCTCCGTTGTCCTTGCGCTTCGGCGCGTCGCCCGCAGGCGCAGGCGGCCGTTCGGTTTTCAGGATCAGCCGGTCGCTGGTGCGCAGATCGACCATGCGGACATTGCGCCCGGCGAAGCTTTGGGTGCGTTCCAACTCGGCGAAGCGCTTCCACGCCGCGTCGGCGTTTTCTTCCGGCAGGCGCACCTCCAGGCCGTCCTTGACGTCGTCCAGCATCAGGTTCCAGCGCCGGTTGCCGACGCGGACGATGGCTTTGACCCGGGCGGCCATGTCCGGCTCGGCGGACAGCATGGTCAGCACCTCGTCGGCGCGCGGGCCGGCGCCGTCGCCGACCACCAGGGGCAGGTGCTCGAAGCCGGCGACCGAGCCGGGAATCTGGTGGCCGTCCTTGTCGACCAGGATGTGGCCACCATTGTTCTGCCAGACGGCGATGGGTTGGCGTTCGGTCAGGGTGATGTGCAGGGCGCCGGGCAGGTGGCGTTCGACGGCGGCGGCCTTGACCGAGGCGATGGCTTCCAGCCGGTCCTTCACCTGGGCCAGGCTGACCCCCAGGATCGGGTCGCCGTGGCGCGCCCCCAAGGCGATCGCGACCTGGTCCATGCCGGTGCGGCCGCGACCGGCGACGGTGATGTCGGTCAGACGAAAGCCCGCGTCGGCGGTGGCCTGCATCACCGCGGCGATGGCGGTCTGAGTGGTGCGCTGGATAATCCCGGAATGCCACACCACGGCGCCGCCCACCACCAGGGCGGTGATGGCCACGCCGCCGGCCGCCATCTTCTGCAAGGGCGTGAAGGCGAATTTCGGCAGGCGCATGCGGCGCTTGGGCCGGGCCGGCTTGGCCTCGCCGGCCTTGCGGGCGTCGGGGTTGACACGGCGCGCCTTGGGCCGCGCCTCGGGCTGGATCGAGGCGGGGATGCGGTCGTCCGAGGTGACGACGATGTCGGTGTCGCTTATTCGTCGCATGCGGCGTTCTCCACCATCCAACGAACCAGTTCGGGGAACGAGATGCCGACATGGGCGGCGATCTCGGGCACCAGCGAGGTGGCGGTCATGCCCGGCTGGGTGTTGACCTCCAGGACGTAAAGCTTGGGCGCCTGGTGCGGGTGGGTGTCGTCATAGCGCAGGTCGGTGCGCGACACCCCCCGGCAGCCCAGCACCTGATGGGCCTTCAGGGCCAGGGCGCAGGCGTCGGCGTAATCCTCTTCGGGGATCGGTGCCGGCATGATGTGGCGCGACCCGCCCGGGGCATATTTGGCGTCGTAATCGTAGAAGCCGCGTTCCGAGGTGATTTCCAGCGCCCCCAGGGCACGGTCGCCCATCACCGCCACCGTCAGCTCGCGGCCGGGGATGAAGGCCTCGACCAGGACCTGGCTGGCCTCGAACGGCCAATCCTTCAAGGGATCGCGATTGTCGCCGTCCTTCAGGATATAGACGCCGACCGACGAGCCCTCGTTCAGCGGCTTGACCACATAGGGCCGGGGCATGGGGTCGCCCTGGACCTCGCCCTTTTTGACCACGCGGCCCTCGGCCACCGGGATGCCGGCCTGGGCGAACAGAGTGCGGGCGAAGGCCTTGTCCATGGCGGCGGCCGAGGCCAGCAGGCCGGAATGGGTATAGGGCACGCCCATCAGGTCCAGCACGCCCTGGACGCAGCCATCCTCGCCGAAGCGGCCGTGCAGGGCGTTGAACACCACGTCGGGGCGGGTGGCGGCGATGTCGGTGATCAGCTTGGCGGGGTCGCGGACGGCATCGATCGTGGTGACGGCAAATCCGGCCTGGCGCAGCGCCTCGGCGGCGGCGGCGCCCGAACGCAACGACACCTCGCGCTCGGCGGACGCCCCTCCCATCAGCACGGTGACGCGGCGGCTCATGCTTTTTCTCCCTTGGATCCGATGCGGCGGATTTCCCATTTCAGTTCGATGCCGCTGGTCTCGTGGACGCGGCGGCGGACCTCGTCGCCCAGCGCCTCGATGTCGGCGGCGGTGGCGGTGCCGTTGTTCAAAAGGAAATTGCAGTGCTTTTCCGACACGCTGGCGCCGCCGATGGCCAGGCCCCGGCAGCCGGCCTTGTCGATCAGTTCCCACGCCTTGGCGCCCGGCGGGTTGGCGAAGGTCGAGCCGCCGGTGCGCACCCTCTGGGGCTGGCTGTCCTCGCGCGCGGTGCGGATCGCCTCCATGCGGGCGGCGATCTCGGCCGCGTCGCCGGGCGTTCCTTCCAGCACCGCCGACAGGAAGACGACATCTTCCGGGACGGCGCAATGGCGGTAGGAAAAGCCCAATTCTGCGCCGCTCAGGCGCTGGATGCGGCCCTGGCGGTCCATGGTGACGGCCGACAGGGTGACGTCCTTCATTTCGCCGCCGAAGGCGCCGGCATTCATGCGCAGCGCGCCGCCGATGGTGCCGGGCACGCCGGACAGGAACTCCAGCCCGGCCAGGCCGGCATCGCAGGCATGCTTGGAAACGGTCAGGTCCAGGGCACCGGCGCCCACCTCGATGCGGGGGCCGTCGATGCGGATGTCGGCGAACGGGCTGGCCAGGCGCACCACCACGCCCGGTACGCCGCCGTCACGGATCAACAGGTTCGAGCCGACGCCGACCACGGTCACCGGCACCTCGGGCGGCAGGGCCGCCAGAAGCGTGGCCAGGTCGTCTTCGTCGGCGGGACGGAACAGCATTTCCGCAGGGCCGCCGACCCGGAACCAGGTCAAGCCGGCCAGGGGCGCGTCGAAGGCGACGCGTCCCTTCAGCGGCGGCAGATCCTGGGTCCAGTGGGTGGCCTTGCGGGCGGTCATCATTCGGCGCCCTCCGGGACCGGCAGGGCATCCAGCTCGGCCGGCAAGGCGTGCGCCCATTGGGTGATGTTGCCGGCACCCAGGCACACCACCATGTCGCCCTTCTTGGCGATCGAGCGGACCATCGGGGCCAGCTCGGCCGGGCTTTGCAGGGCCAGGACGTTGCGGTGGCCGCGCTCCTGCAGGCCGGCGACCAGGGCGTTCTTGTCGAAGCCTTCCATCGGCTGCTCGCCGGCGGCATAGACGTCGGCGACGATCACGGTGTCGGCGTCGTTGAAGCAGGTGCAGAACTCGTTGAACAGGCTGGACAGGCGCGAATAACGGTGCGGCTGGACCACGGCGACGACATTGCCGGTCGATGCCGAACGGGCGGCTTTCAGCACGGCGGCGATCTCGACCGGGTGATGGCCGTAATCGTCGATGACGGTGATGCCCTTGGCCTCGCCGGTCTTGGTGAAGCGGCGCTTGACGCCCGAGAAGCCGCCCAGCGCCTTCTTGACCACGTCGTTGGCCAGGCCCAGTTCGTTGGCCACCACCACGGCGGCCAGGGCGTTCAGGACGTTGTGCTCGCCATACATCGGCAGGCGGACATCGTCGATCACCCGGCTTTTGCCGGTGACGCGGTCGTTGACCACCACGTCGAAGCGCGCGCCGCCCGGGCCGATCTTGACGTTGGTGGCGCGCACCAGGGCCTGGGGCGAGAAGCCGTAGGTGACGATCTTGCGGTCGGGCACCCGCGAAATCAGCGTCTGCACTTCCGGATGGTCGATGCACATGGCGGCGAAGCCGTAGAACGGGATGTTCTCGACGAAGGTGCGGAAGGCGTCGCGCAGCTTGTCGAAGCTGCCGTAATGGTCCATGTGCTCGGGGTCGATGTTGGTGACGATCACCGCCGTCGAGGGCAGCTTGGTGAAGGACCCGTCGGATTCGTCGGCCTCGACCACCATCCACTCGCTGGCTCCCAGGCGGGCGTTGGTGCCATAGGCGTTGATGATGCCGCCATTGATGACGGTGGGGTCCAACTGCGCCGCATCCAGAAGGGCGGCGATCAGCGAGGTGGTGGTGGTCTTGCCGTGGGTGCCGCCGATGGCGATGGCGGTCTTCAGGCGCATCAGCTCGGCCAGCATCTCGGCGCGGCGCACCACCGGCACCATCTTGGCCCGGGCGGCGACCAGCTCGGGATTGTCGGACTTGACAGCCGACGACACCACCACCACGCGGGCGTCGCCCAGATTCTCGGCCTTGTGGCCGATCTCGACGGTGGCGCCCTTCTTGCGCAGGCGATCGACGTTGTAATTGTCGGCGATATCCGAGCCTTGGACGCTATAGCCCAGGTTCAGCAGGATTTCGGCGATGCCGGACATGCCGATGCCGCCGATGCCGACGAAATGAATGGTGCCGATGGACAGCGGCATCGTCCTCATGGACGCGACTCCTTGGAAGGGGGCGAAAGAGAGATGACCAGATCGGCCAGCCGAAGGGCGGCGTCGGGGCGGCCGGCGGCGCGGGCACAACCGGCGGCGCGGGCCAGGGTGCCGGGTTGCGCGAACAAGGATTCCAGGCGGGCGGCCAGGGTGGCGGCCGAGAAGTCGGTCTGCGGCATCAGCCAGGCGCCGCCGACCTCGTCCAGGGCGCGGGCATTGGCGGTCTGGTGGTCATCGACGGCGTGGGGATAGGGCACCAGAATCGCCGGCCGGCCCAGGCAGGTCAGCTCGGCCATGGTCGAGGCGCCGGATCGGGCGATGACCAGATGGGCGGCGGCCAGGCGCTCGGGCACATCGGCGAAGAAGCTGTCCAGGGTGGCGTCGATGCCGCTGCCGGCATAGGCGGTGCGTACCCCATCCAGATCCTCGGGCCGGCATTGCTGCGAGATGCGGATGCGCGAGCGCAAGGCCTGGGGCAGGGCCTTCAGCGCGGCGGGCACCACCTCGGACAGGATGCGCGCGCCCTGGCTGCCGCCCAGCACCAGCAGGCTGATGGGCGAGCCGGCATCCAGCGCCGGATAGGCGGCGTCGCGCAAGAGCGCGACCTGCGGGCGCACCGGCATGCCGGTCTGGGTGACCTTGGCGGCCCAGGCCAAATCCAGGTGCGCTACCTTGGCATACGAGGTGGCGATGGCGCGGACCCGGCCGGCCAGCAGACGGTTGGCGCGGCCCAGCACGCCGTTTTGTTCGTGCAGCACGGTCGGCAGGCCCAACATGGCGGCGGCGACCATGGTCGGCACCGAGGCATAGCCGCCGAAGCCGATAACGGCATCGGGCCGGACGCGCTTCAGCAGGGCGCGGGCCTGGATGATTCCAGTTCCCAGGGCGGCGGCGGCCTTGATGCGGGCAAGGATGCCGCGCCCGGCGATGGCGCCGGCATGGATTCGCCAGGTGTCGATGGCGCCCAGCGTGCCGCCATAGGCCTGGCCGCGCCGGTCGGTGACCAGGCCCAGGCGCCAGCCGCGCTCGATCAGCGTCGCCGCCAGCGCTTCGGCCGGGAAGACGTGACCGCCGGTACCGCCGGCCGCCAGCAGGGCCAAGGGCGCGCTCATCGCTCGAACTCCTCGGAGCCATAGCGCTTGCGGGTCAGTGCCAGCAGCATGCCCATGCCCAGCGCCAGGGCCAGCATCGACGAGCCGCCATAGGAAATGAACGGCAGGGTCATGCCCTTGGTCGGCATCAGGCGCAGGGTGGATGCCATGTTGACGATGGCCTGCAGGCCGAACTGCACCAACAGGCCGGCCGAGGCCAGCACCACGAACAGATTCTCTTCGTGCATCACGCGGGTCAGGCCGCGCAGCACCACGAAGGCGAACAGCGCCAGCACCGCCAGGCACAAGATGATGCCGAATTCCTCGCCGGCCACGGCCAGGATGAAGTCGGTATGGGCGTCGGGCAGCACCAGCTTGACCCGGCCTTCGCCGGGGCCGCGGCCGAACAGCCCGCCGCTTTTCAGCGCGTTCAGCGCGGTGGTGACCTGATAGGCGCCGTCGCCGGCCGAGGGGTCGATGAAGCGGTCGATCCGGCTTTGCACGTGCGGGAACATGAAATAGGCCCCGACCGCGCCCACCGCGCCCAAGGCTCCCAGCGCGACCACCAGCACGATCGGCAGGCCGGCCAGAAAGAATTGGGTGCCCCAGATGGCGGTCACCACCAGGGTCTGGCCGACGTCGGGCTGCCGCAAGAGCAGCAAGGCGGTCAAGACGAACAGGAAGCAGGCGACGGCGCGACCGGGGAAGCCCGGGTTCAGCCGGCTTTCGGCGAACATCCAGGCCGAGACGATGGCGAAGGTCGGCTTGACGAATTCCGACGGCTGGATCGAGATGCCGGCGATGTTGAGCCAGCGGGTCGAGCCCTTGACTTCGGGGGCCAGGAACAGCACCGCCACCAGCAGCACCAGCGCGGCCCCGAAGCCGATCACGCCCAGGCGCCGAACCTGGCGCGGGCTCATCAGCGACACCGCCAGCATCACCGTCAGGGCCGGCACCAGGAAGATGAACTGGCGACGGATGAAGTGGAAGGGCTCGGCACCGATTCGGTCGGCCACCGCCGGGCTGGCGGCCATGGTCAGCAGCAGGCCGATGCCGGCCAGCGTCAGCAGGGCGGCGATGGTCCAGCGGTCGACGGTCCACCACCAGCGGCCCAGGATCGAGGTATCGGTGCGGCCGAAGCTCATTTCAGGCCCTCCACCAGATCACGGAAGACCTCGCCCCGATGCTCGAAGCTCTTGAACTGGTCCCACGAGGCGCAAGCCGGGCTTAACAGCACGGTGTCGCCCGGTTCGGCGTGGGCGTGGGCCGACTTGACGGCGATGATCAGCTCGCCGCACTGGCTATAGGGGACCTTGCCGTCGAGAATCTTGGCGAAATCGGCGGCAGCCTCGCCGATCAGATAGGCGTGCTTGATGCGGTCGAAATACTTCTCCAGGCTCTTGATGCCGCCTTCCTTGGCCTGGCCGCCGACGATCCAATGAATGTCCTCGTAGCACACCAGCGCCTTCTCGACGGCGTCGGCGTTGGTCGCCTTGGAATCGTTGATCCAGGTGACGCCGTCGATCACCGCGACCCGCTCTTGGCGATGCGCCAGGCCGGGATAGGTGACCAAGGCCGAGGCGATGTCCTTGGGCAGCAGGCCGTCGGCCCGGGCAAGCGCATAGACGGCACAGGCGTTCTGCCAATTGTGGCTGCCGGGCAGGGTGGGAATGTCGCGCAGGTCGCAGACGGCGCGGCCGTGATCCAGCAGCACCCCGTCAGGCGCCGAGATGCCGTTGTCCAGCACCTTCTGGGCCGAGATCGGCACCACCCGAAGGCCCATGGCCATCAATTGCGCCGACATCGCCCGGCCGGGGCCGTCATCGATGCCGATCACCGCGGCCCCGCCGGGGATCAAAAGGTCGAACAGGCGGCGCTTGGCGGCGATATAGCCTTCCATGCCGCCATGGCGGCCCAGATGGTCGGGGGTGACGTTCAGCAGGACGCCGGCCGACACCTGCAGGCGATCGACCAGTTCCAGCTGATAGGACGACAGCTCCAGCACATAGCGGCCGTCGCCTTCCAGATCGGGCAGGTCCAGGGCGGCGGTGCCCAGATTGCCGCCGGCGGCGACGGAAATGCCGTTGGCGGCCAGCACGTGGGCCAGCAGGGTGGTGGTGGTGCTTTTGCCGTTGGTGCCGGTCACCGCCAGGATGCGGTTGGCTGTCTTGGCCCAGCCCAGCAATTCGACGTCGCACACTACCGGCACGCCGGCCGCGCGGGCTTTTTCCGCCAGGGGGTGGGGGTGGGGGAAGGTGTGGGGGATGCCCGGGCTCCACACCACAAGGTCGGCCTTGGCGATGTCGATGGCCAGAAGGTCGGCGACGGGGATGGCTTCCTCGGCGGCGATGCGGCGCGCCCCTTCATTGTCGTCCCAGGCCATCACGCCCGCGCCCGAGGCCAGCAACGCCTTGGCGGTGGCGATGCCGGACTTGCCCAGCCCCATCACCGCCACCCGCTTGCCCTTCAGTTGCGAGACCGTGATCATCGTGGCCTACCTCAGCTTCAAGGTGGACAGGCCGACCAGCGCCAGGATGCCGGCGATGATCCAGAAACGGATGACCACGGTCGGTTCGGCCCAGCCCTTCTTTTCGAAGTGATGGTGCAGGGGCGCCATGCGGAACACCCGCTTGCCGGTCAGCTTGAAGCTGGCGACCTGGACGATCACCGACACCGTTTCCAGCACGAACAGGCCGCCGACGATGGCCAGGACCAATTCATGCTTGGTCACCACGCTGATGGCGCCCAGCGCGCCGCCCATGGACAGCGAGCCGGTGTCGCCCATGAACACCATGGCCGGCGGCGCGTTGAACCACAGGAAACCCAGGCCGGCCCCGACCAGGGCGCCGCAGAACACCGCCAGTTCGCCCGAGCCGGGGACGTAATGGATCTGCAGATAGTTGGCGAACACCGCGTGGCCGACCAGATAGCTGATCAGGGCGAACACGCCGGCGGCGATCATCACCGGGACGATGGCCAGGCCGTCCAGCCCGTCGGTCAGGTTGACGGCGTTCGAGGCGCCGATGATGACGAACACCGCGAAGGGCACGAAGAACCACCCCAATTGAAGCAGCACGCCCTTGAGGAAGGGCACCGCCAGCGAGCCGGCCAGCGGTTCGCGCTGAATGGCATACACCCACCAGGCGGCGATCAGGGCGATGGCGATCTGGCCGGCCAGCTTGGCCTTGCCGGGCAGGCCCTTGGGGTTCTTCTTCGACACTTTCAGGAAGTCGTCCAGGAAGCCCAGAAGGCCGTAGCCCAAGGTGACCAGCAAGACGATCCAAACATAGTGGGACCGAAGGTCGGCCCACAGAAGCGTGGCGACCACCAGGGCGATCAGGATCAGGAAGCCGCCCATGGTCGGCGTGCCCTTCTTGGTCAGAAGGTGCGATTCCGGCCCGTCGGCGCGAATCGGCTGGCCCTGCTTTTGCCACTTGCGCAGCCACTGGATCAGGCCCGGCCCGATCAGGAAGGCGACCACCAGGGCGGTCAGCACGGCGCCGCCGGTCCTGAAGGTCAGGTACTTGAACAGGTTGAAGACCTGATAATCGTCGGCCAGGGGGTAGAGCAGGTTGTAGAGCATCTTTCCCTCATCCCTCCAGCAAGGTCTTGACGATCAGGCCCATGCGGCTGCCGGCCGAGCCCTTGACCATCACCACGTCTCCGGCCTTGACCAGGCCCTTGATCAGCGGCGCCAACTCGGCCGAGGACCCGGCCGCGGGGCCGCGCTTGTCTTCGGGCAGGGCGTCGGACAGGTGGCGCATCAAGGGGCCGGCGCAGGCGACCAGATCGATGTTCCAGGTGGCGACGGCCCCTGCCAGGTCGGCATGCAGTTCAGGCCCGGAATCACCCAGTTCCAGCATGTCGCCCAGGATGGCGATGCGGCGCGCCCCCTTGGCCGGGCGGGCCGCGGCCAGTGTGGCGATCGCCGCCTTCATCGAGACCGGGCTGGCATTGTAGGATTCGTCGATCAGCTCGAAATTGCCGGCGCCGATGGCGATGCGGTGGCGCTCGCCCCGGCCCTTGGGGGCCTTCATGGCGGCCAGGGAACGGGCGGCTTCCAGCGGGTCGGCGCCCAAGGCCTTGACCGCCAGCAGCACGGCGAGCGAGTTCATGCCCCAATGCAGGCCGGGGACGCCGACGCGGTAGGCCACCGGATGGTCTTCCAGCAGGGCGAAGATCGCGGTCTCGTCGGGATCGACGGCGCAGTCCAGCAGGCGGGCGTCGGCTTCGATATGGCTGCCGAAGGTGCGGATGGTGATGTTGCCGGCCGCCTTGGCCAGGCGGCGGAAATGGCGGTTGTCGCGGTTCAGGCACGCGGTGCCGCCGGGTTCGATCCCCGAGAAGATTTCCGCCTTGGCGTCGGCGATGTCCTCGGTCGAGGCGAAGAAGGCCGAATGCACCGCCTCGACGGTGGTGATGATGGCCACATGGGGGCGGACCATGGCGACCAGCGGGGTGATCTCGCCGGGATGGTTCATGCCCAGTTCGAACACGCCGAAGCGGGCATCGCGCGGCATGCGGGCCAGGGACAGCGGCACGCCCCAATGATTGTTGAAGCTGCCCACCGACCAGTGGGTCTTGCCCTGGGGCGCCAGCGCCACGGCCAGCATTTCCTTGGTGCCGGTCTTGCCGACCGAGCCGGTCACCGCGCAGACGGAAGCGGCCGAGCGGGCGCGCGCGGCCCGGCCCAGGTCGCGCAAGCCCTCCATGGTGTCCTTGACCACCACCAGCGGCAGATTGTCGCAGCCTTCGGGGATTCGGTGAACCAGGGCGGCGGCGGCACCGGCCTCGATGGCGGCCTTGACGTGGTCGTGGCCGTCATGGCTGGGGCCGGCCAGGGCGATGAACAGGTCGGCCTTGGCGATGGTGCGCGAATCGATCGACACGCCGCAGGCTTCCCAGGCGGGACCCCGGGCGGTGCCGCCGGTAGCGGCGCGAACCTCGGCCGAGCTCCACAGCGTCATGCGCCCCTCCTGTCCAGGGCGGCCCGGCATTCGGTGGAATCGTCGAAGGGCAGGATTTCGGTGCCGACGATCTGGCCCTGCTCGTGGCCCTTGCCGGCTACCACCAGCACGTCGCCCGCTTCCATACCGTCAATGGCGGCGCGGATGGCTTTGCTGCGGTCGGCGATTTCGACCGCGCCGGGGCAGGCGGCCAGGATGGCGGCGCGAATGGGGGCGGCGGCCTCGGTGCGGGGATTGTCGTCGGTGATGATGACGCGATCGGCCAGACGGGCGGCGATGGCCCCCATCTGGCCCCGCTTGCCGGGGTCGCGGTCGCCGCCGCAGCCGAACACCACCACCAGGCGGCCATGGGCGTGGGGGCGCAGCGCAGTCAGCACGGTTTCCAGGGCGTCGGGGGTGTGGGCGTAATCGACGAAGATCGAGGGCGCCACCGGCTGCAAGCGACCCGGCACGCCCTCCAGCCCTCCCAGGGCGGCGGTGGCGGCGACGGCATCGGCGCCGCAGGCGATGACCAGGCCCAGGGCGGCCAGAGCGTTGGCGGCCTGGAAGGTGCCGGCCAGCTTCAGATGGATGCGGGCGGGACGGCCCAGGATGTCGAGTTCCAGGACCTGACCGTCGGGGGCGGCGAGCGCCGCCTTCAGGCGCAGATCGGCGCCGTTGGCGCCAAAGGCCAGGATCGGCTGGCCGCGAGTCTTGGCGGCCTTCAGGAACAGGTCGGCGACGGGGCTGTCGGCGTTGATGATGGCGGTGCCGGTGGGCGGCAGCAATTCGGTGAACAGGCGCAGCTTGGCGGCGCCGTATTCCTCCATGGTGCCGTGATAATCCAGATGGTCGCGGGTCAGGTTGGTGAAGGCGGCGGCCTCGAGCCGGACGCCATCCAGGCGGAACTGGGTCAGGCCGTGGCTGGACGCCTCCATGCAGGCATGGGTGATTCCATGGTCGGCCAGGCCGGCCAGGGTGGCGTGCAGGTCGGCCGGGTCGGGGGTGGTCAGGCTGCCGCTGTTGGGCCAATCCTCGGCGATCACCCCCAGGGTGCCCAGGGCGGCGGCAGGGTAGCCCAGGGATCGCCACAATTGGCGGGCGAAATTGGCGGTCGAGGTCTTGCCGTTGGTGCCGGTGACGGCGGCCATGTGGGCCGGCTGGCGACCGTGGAAGGCGGCCGCCGCCAGGGCGAAGGCGCGGCGCGGCTCGGGGTGGGGAACCAGGATCGCGCCGTCCGGGGCGGGGGTACCTTCGGGGGCCAGGATCGCCACCGCGCCGGCCTTGATGGCGCGGTCGATGAAGGCGCGGCCATCGGCCTTGGTGCCGGGCAGGGCGGCGAACAGGAAGCCGGGCGCGACCTTGCGCGAATCGGCGGTCAGGCCGGTGATGGTGGGGTTGGCGCCGGTCCAACCGGCGATCAGCTCAGCGAGTTGCGGCAAGATCGCCCCTCCCGTGGCCGGACGTGGCGGGGCGGGCGGCAATGGTCGGCTCGGGCGTGGCCTTGGGCGCGATGCCCATCATCGGCGCCAGTTGGGCGATGATGCGCCCGGCGGCCGGGGCAGCCGTCCAGCCGGCGGTGATGAAGCCATAGGTTTCCTTGGTGCCCTGCGGCTCGTCGATCATGGCGACAACCACATAGCGCGGCGCGTCCATCGGGAAGGCGGCGACGAAGGACGACAACACCGCCTTCTTCTTATAGCCGCCATGGGCGGCCTTCTCGGCGGTGCCGGTCTTGCCGCCGACGTCGTAGCCCGCCACCTCGGCCTTCTTGCCGGTGCCGTCGGTCACCACCATGCGCATCAGCGCGCGCATCTGGTCCGAGGTGCGGGGCTTCAGCACCCGCTCGCCGGGGATGGCGCGGCCGTCGCCGGCGGCCAGCAAGGTGGCGGGGCGGAAGATGCCGCCATTGACCAGGGCCGCCGCGCCGGAAACCAGTTGGATCGGCGTCACCGACAGGCCGTGACCGAACGAGATGGTGATGGTGTTGATCTCGCGCCACGGGCTGGGAACCATCGGGGCGCCGACCTCGGGCAGTTCGATGGTGGGCGTCTGCAGCATGCCGATGCGGCCCATGAACGAGCGCTGGAACTCGGTGCCGGCTTCCAAAGCCATGCGGGCCGAGCCGATGTTCGACGAATGGACCAGGATTTCCGGGACGGTCATCCAGCGGTTCAGGGCATGGTCGTCGTGGATCTCGTGGCTGCCGTACTTCAACGGGCGGGTGGCATCGAAGCTGGAATGCAGGTTGACCCGGCCGCTTTCCAGCGCCATCGCCGTGTTGAACAGCTTGAAGGTCGAGCCCATCTCGTAGGCGCCCTTGGTGGCGCGGTTGAACAAGGCGTCGTTGGCCCCGGCCGGCGGGTCGTTGGGGTCGAAATCGGGCAGGCTGACCATCGCCAGCATCTCGCCGGTATGGATGTCCATCACCATGCCGGTGGCGCCCTGGGCGCGGAAGGTCTCGACCGCCTTTTGCAGTTCGTTCCTGACCAGGGTCTGGACGCGGATGTCCAGGGACAGCCGCACCGGCTCGGCGCTGGACCGCAGGCCCGCATCGAAGCGCTTCTCGATGCCGGCGATGCCCTTGTTGTCGATGTCGGTCATGCCGACGGCGTGGGCGACCAGCGAACCGTGCGGATAGACCCGGCGCTCGCCCTTCTCGAAGTAAAGTCCGGGAATGCCCAAGGCATTGACGTCGTATTGCTGCCGGGGCGTCAGGTTGCGGCGCAGATAGGCGAAGCTCTTGCCGTTGCCCAGCCGGGCGCGGACTTCCGCCTTGTCCAGGTCGGGCAGCACGCGGGCCAGCTTGTCGACCGCTTCCTGGGCGTCGGGCACTTCGTGCGGGCGGGCGTACAGCGACACGGTGGGCAGGCTGGTGGCCAGGATGATGCCGTTGCGGTCGACGATGTCGCCGCGTTCCATTTCGACGCCGTCGATGCGGGCGTGGGGCAGCGCGCGTGGGCGGGCCGGATTGGAATCCAGCACGGCGACATCGACCATGCGCGCGCCGATGACGCCGAAGATGACGGTGAAGACGGCGACGGTGGCGACCAGACGGCCACGGCTGGTTTCCAGGGCGCGCATGCGAACGCCGTCCAGATACAAAGCGGCGGGACCGTTTTGCAGGTCCTCGCCGGCATGCATCAGGGGCGTGGGGGGCTTGCGCGCGAACAGGCTCATCGCAGCCCTCCCGGTCCATCGGGGGTTTGGGCCAGGGCGGGCGACTGGATGATGATGGTGCGGCCGGGCGGCTGGGGTGCCGGCCGGGGCGGCTGCGGCGCCGGTACCGGCGAGGCGGCCAGGACCGAGGGGGGCGGCGGCATGACCGGCGGCGGCTTGGTGGCGGCGGGCTTGACCGGGTCGGTCTTGGGGGCGGGGCGGCCCGGCTCGCTCTTGCCCGGTTCGCTTTTGCCCATCTGGACCGGGGCGGGCTTGGGGGCGGCCAGGGCGGCGGTGGCGGTCGGCTCCTTGCGGGCCGGGGTCAGCGAGGTGATCTGGCTGGGCGCCATCACCCGCATGGACAGGAACTTTTCGGACAGCTGGCGCAGGCGGGCCGGGTCGTTCAGATAGCTCCATTCCGCCTTCAGGACGTGGATTTCTTCCTGGTTGCGCTGGATCTCGCGGTTCAGCTCGGCCAGGCGGGCTTCCTGGTCGCGGACCTCGTGCTTGACGAAGAATAGGCCGACACCCAGAACACCGGCGATGGCGGCCAGCAACAGGCTGGTTCCCAATCCCTTGATCATGCGTCGCCTCCTTCCCAGGCCGGGGCTCCGGTCCGGATGGCGGTCCGCAGCTTGGCCGAGCGCGAGCGCGGATTGCGCGCCTGTTCGGCCGGGCCGGCGGCAACCGCCTTGCGGGTCAGCAGGGTGAAGGTGGGGGCGGGCCCGGCGGCCTGCATCGGCAGATGGCGCGACGCCCCCTCGACCACGCCCGAGCGGCGCTTCATGAAGGTCTTGACCGCGCGGTCCTCGAGCGAATGAAAGGTCACCACCGCCAGGCGGCCGCCCGGGGCCAGCAGCCGCTCGGCGGCGGCCAGGCCGCGGCTCAGTTCGCCCAGCTCGTCATTGACGTGGATGCGCAAGGCCTGAAAGGTGCGCGTCGCCGGGTCGATGGTGTCGTTGCCCTTGCGCACCGCCCGGCGCACCACCTCGGCCAGGTCCGAGGTGCGCTCGAACCGCTTGTCGGCGCGGGCGGCGACGATGGCGCGGGCGACCCGGCGGGCGTGCCGTTCCTCGCCCAGATGAAAGATGATGTCGGCCAGTTCGCCTTCCGACGCATTGTTGACCACGTCGGCGGCCGACGGGCCGGCCTGCTCCATCCGCATGTCCAGCGGGCCGTCCTTGGCGAACGAGAACCCCCGTTCGGCCTGGTCGATCTGCATCGACGACACCCCGATATCCAGGGCGATGCCATCGACCGAGCCGATCCCATGCTCGGCCAGCAGGCGGTCCATGTCGCCGTAGCGGCCGGCCAGCACGGTCAGGCGGCCGCTGGCCGCCTCGGGCAGGGCGCGGCCGTTGGCGACGGCGTCGGGGTCGCGGTCGATGCCGATCACCCGGGCGGCCCCTTGCCCCAGCAGGGCGCGGGAATAGCCGCCGGCCCCGAAGGTGCCGTCGACGAACACGCCGCCACTCAGCGGGGCCAGGCTGGCCAGCACCTCGTCCAGCAGGACCGGGATGTGGGGGATGGATTCCGAGTCCGGGGCGGGAGCGGGGGCGGTCATCGCGGCTCCTGCGACGGAGCCTTGGGCCTCAAGGGCAGGGTGGGGCGGTTGGCCAGGGCGCGGGCGCGGATTTCCGCCTCGGCCGCGCGGTAGCTTTCGGGTTCCCAGATCTGGAAGGTCTGGCCCTTGCCGACGAAGGCGCAGGATTCGGTGATGCCGGCATGGGCCATCACATCCTCGGGCAGCAGGATGCGGCCCTCGGGGTCCCAGGCCAGCTGGCGGGCGTCGGCGAAGATCAGGGCCGACAGATCGTCCTGTTCGGGCGAGAAGGCGTCGAGGTTCTGGGCGCTGTCGGACAGCCGCTCCATGAAGTCCATGCCGCAACCTTCGATGCAGGCATGGGCGAACGAGCGATAGGCGATGATCCCCTGGAAGGGCTGGACGGACAAGGTCGCGCGGAAGCTCGCCGGGACCGATACCCGGCCCTTGCGGTCAACCTTGTTTACGAATGTGGAGAGGAAAAGCCCCATCCCCCGATATCCGCCTACCGAAAAGCCCGTTGCCCCAATCCCCCCTGCCGAATGCGCGCACTTCACCTGGAAACGCCATGCGGTGGGTGAAAATGGGATATCATGGGTAATCATGGGCGTCAATGGTATTGACTAGTAAAAATCTGGGCCAAGGCGCCTGTTTGCAAATTGACGCCAAATTTACCAAAGTACTCGAAGAATGCGCTTTAATTCATTGAAAAATATGATGTTTTTCCGTTGCGCCGAAATTGGCGCACGACAACCGGCCGGCGCGGCGCGGGCCAGGGCTGGGGGGTGGGCGCCGATGGCGCCGCATGGGATGGTATGGGTGGAAAATCGAGAAATTTGCGCCAGACGGCCTGTAAGCCGGGTTCTGTTCCAGGCTGGGCCTGGTGACGACCATTCATCTGGGATGCCCGTTACCGGACACCTCTCGCGACCGACCCGGGCGGCTACGCGGAAGCGCGTTTCGTTCCTACGGGAAAACCCGCAGAAAACCGCCGCCCCTATTTGGTCTTGCTCCCGGTGGGGTTTGCCGTGCCGGCCCTGTTGCCAGGCCCGCGGTGCGCTCTTACCGCACCCTTTCACCCTTACCCGTCCGAAGACGGGCGGTTTGCTTTCTGTGGCACTTTCCCTAGGGTCGCCCCCGCCGGACGTTATCCGGCACCGTACTTCCGTGGAGCCCGGACTTTCCTCTCTCCGCTCTCGCGAAAAGCGGCCGTCCGGCCGTCTGGCGCGCCGGCACAGTGCACCGACGGCGGTGTCGGCGTCAAGGGGGTGGCTGGATGATGTAAGCCGAGACAAATTTCAATAATAAAAGCGATGTTTACTTGGGAGATGCGCAATCAGGCGAGAACTACATCAAATTAACCTGATTTTGATAAACATTAAAAGAAGATTTACCAATATTTCTTCGACATTAACCGGCTGTGAGCAGGCAAAACAAAAGGGTCGGGACCATCTCTGGCCCCGACCCCCGGTTGGGAATGCGCAAGAAACGCGGTCAGCCGAACAATTTGTCGATGTCGTCCTGGCTGATGCCTTGGTTTTCCAAGGCCGGGCCGTTCAGCAATTTGGCATCGTTGTCGCTGATCTCGGGGGCCTGCTTGGGCACGATCTCGGCGATGTTGTCGGGGCCCCAGATGTCGATCATGTTGGTGATCTTGCCTTCGACGAACTTCAGGGTGCGGACCACCTTCGAGATGCGCTGGCCGGTAATGTCCTGGAAGTTGCAGGCTTCGAACAGCGTGATGACGGTTTCCGAGATGTCGTCGGCCAGGCGCTTGACGTAGGCGTCGCCGTGCGATTCGATCTCGCGGGCCAGGGCGTCGATCTTCTCGGCCCCTTCCAGGATCGAGTTGGTGGCGCCCTCGGTGGCGTTGACGATGGCGTCCAGCTCGAAGGTGACGGTCATCAGCCGGTCGTCGTCGCTGTCCTTGGGCTTCAGAGCGGCGATTTCCTGCTTGGTCTGCTCGATACAGACGGCCAGGGCGCGCAGCTCGGTCTTCAGCATCGACACTTCGGCCTGACGCTGTTGGACCACTTCCTCCATGCTCGCCACCTGGGCGGCCACCGGCGGCGGCTCCTCGCCCTTGATCAGGTGCTCGAGGATCTTGATTTCGTTACGGACTTCCTGCAGTGCCTTCAGGACCTCGTTGTTCGAGGTCCCCATCAGCTGCGGCGCCACGTCGCCCTTGCCCGACATCGCCTTCAGGCGCTGGATCTCGGCTGTGAACAGCTTGCGTTCGGTCATCATGCCTGAAAGAACCTCCCCCCCCCAATCACGTTGTCCAGCCATTGGCTGGTCCGCCCACCGCGCCGTCTTGTTCCTGCGCGGCCTCCACCCAGGGGCCATATGCTTTATCATCTTCCAGAATATGGTCGGTCAACCAATTCTTAAGCAGCGACTGGACGTCGGCGCTCAGCGCGTCGCGTTCTCCGGCCCGCCAGCGCTCGCAGATCTGCGTCACCTTCTTTTCCAGATCGTGATGGAGCTGCTCATGCTGCTCGGCCAAAGGATAGTTGGCCCGGCGCATGATCGCCTCCTCGCGGCGGAAGTGATGTTCGGCGTATTCGGCCAGGACCTTCAGCACGCTGCCCACCACTTCGCGGCTCTGGTCGGTGTCGGTGGCGTCGTTCAGCTGCGCCAGCAGGCTGAAGATGATGCGGTGATCGGAATCGAGGATGGCGCTGCCCACGCTGTAAGCCTCGTCCCATGTCAGCATCGCCATCGTCGGCCTTCCCCGTCCCGTGCCCCAAGCCAAAATGCTACAACGCCAACCTTGGCCGCACAACCTGTCGTCGGGATGGTATGCTGGGGGCTGAACCCATTCATGACGGGGCTGTGTCGTGACCCGCTTGCGCTTGGCCACCTTCAATCTGGAAAATCTGGACGACCGCCCCGGGGCAGGCGACTTCGCCGACCGCGTCGCGGTGTTGGCGCCGCAACTCCAGCGGCTGCGCGCCGACGTCTTGTGCCTGCAAGAGATCAATGCCCATGCGCTGACCAAGCGCGGCCCGCGCGAGGTGTCGGCGCTGGATCGGCTGGTGGCCGGCAGCGATTACGAACACCGCCACCGCGTCGTCTCGCTCAGCCGTGGCGGGGTGCGTCCGGCCGACCGTCACAATCTGGTGGTGCTCTCTCGGCTGCCGGTGCTGGAACATTCCCAGGTGTGGCACGATCTGGTGCCGCCCCCCAGCTATCGGCCGGTCACCGCCCAGCCGCGGCCCGATCTGCCCGAGGCGGTGGAATGGGATCGGCCGATCCTGCATGTGGTGCTGGATGCCGGCGGCGGCCGGCGGCTGCATGTGGTCAACGTTCATCTGCGGGCGCCGCGCGCGGCCTGGCTGCCCGGCCAGAAGGACGGCCATGGCCGCTGGAACAGCATCGGCGGTTGGGCCGAGGGATTCTTCCTGGCCGACATCAAGCGGGCCGGCCAGGCCCTGGAAGCGCGCCTGCTGGTCGAACGTATCCTGGACGGCGAGCCCGACGCCCTGATCGCCGTTCTGGGCGATTTCAACGCTGTCGATCACGAGGCGCCGGTCCGCACCATCCGCGGCGACGAGGACGACACCGGCAACGGCCATCTGGGGCCGCGCGTGCTGGTGCCGGTCGAGCGCTCGATCCCGGAAAGTCAGCGCTTCTCGGTGATCCATCGCGGACAGCGCATCCTGCTGGATCATATCCTGGTGTCGCGCCGCCTGCTGGGCAGCTTCCGCGCCGCCGAGCTGCACAACGAGACCCTGGGCGACGAGCTGATCTCGCCGGCGCTGGTGTGGGCCAGCCCGGAAAGCTATCACGCGCCGCTGGTGGCGGAATTCAGCCTCCGACCATCTCGATGAAGACGCCGTGCGCTTCCGACGGCGGAATGCGGATGGTGCCCTCGCTGTCGCGCGAGAAGCTGACCTTGTTGCGGGCCAGCAGTTCGGCGGCGCGGCCGGTATCGGCCACCTGAAGGGCCAGGGCCACCAAGGCCGGCGCTGGCGGCAACTCGTCCAGCTCGGCTTCGGGATGCAGTTGGGTGACGTCGTCGGGGGGCGTCAGGAACACCAGGCCGCGCCCGGTATGCACGGTGACGGTGGTGTCGGTCAGCACCGCCGAATACGGGCCGAACACCTTGTCCCACGACGCGGTCAGCGCCGACGGCTCGTCGACGATGGCGGTGATTGCCGCGATGCCGAAGGCGCCGTTGGGATGGGCCATCCATTCGGGGAAGCGTTCGCGCTCGGCGGTGATGTGCTGGACCAGACGGCTGCGCACGCCGGGCGTGGCCTCGGCCGGCAGCAGCGTTTCCGAGAACATCAAGGTGGCGGTGCCCTTGGGCGTCTCGAGCTTGCGCGACAGCGAGGCTGGGTCGGGAACGTCCAGGCCGGCCCGGCGCAGGCTTTCGATGGCCGCCGCGCCATTGTCGGAGCCGATGGCGATGCCGATCAGGCCTTCGTTCTGGGCGGTGTAGGCGCGCAAGGATTCCGCCTCGGTGCCGGCGCCTTCGGCGGCCTGCAGGGCGATGTAATCCTGGCCGAACATGATGCAATGGTTGGCGGTGCCCCATTCGGGATGGACGCCCTTGGGTGTCAGGGTGAAGCCCAGCCGGGCGAAGGTCTCGGCGGCCTGGTTCAGGTCGCGCACGGCGATGACGGCGTGATCAAGTCCACGAATGTAATTGGCCATCGGTCCCTCACAGCGTTCGAGCAGCGGGGAAGGGTGACACCCGACCGGGGGGGTGAGTCAACACCCGAACGGTCGGTTCAGGATGATTCTGGATTGCGCGAGGAGTTTGCGCGAAGCGCTGCCCGTGCCGGGCCGTCTCAAGCGCCGCCGGGCTGGGTATCGCATCACCGAAAAGCCCGGCGGCGTCTGAGCCGGCCCGGCACGGGCAGCGCTTCGCGGGCTTTGCCTTTGGCGCGCCCGATCCCGGGCGGCTCAATCGCCGCTCGGGCTTTTGGCACAGCACCTAAGCCCGGCGGCGTCTGAGCCGGCCCGGCACGGGCAGCGCTTCGCGCCTAATGACTCATCAATACCGGCACGGTCATGTGATGCAGCAGATGCCGGGTGGCGCCGCCCATCACCAGCTCGCGCAGGCGGGAACGGCCATAGGCGCCCATCACCAACAGATCGACATCCTCGTCGGCCGCGCGCGACAGCAGCATCTCGCCGATGTTCAGGTCCTCGGACCGGATGTGCTCGCACACCGCGTTGGCGCCGTGGCGCGACAGGTGCAGGCAGATGTCGGCGCCGGGCACGTCGCCATGGCCGGCCATGCCGCCGGTCGGGTTGACGGCGATGACGTGGGCCAGCTTGGCCCGGGTCAGGATCGGCAGGGCATCGTGCACCGCCCGCGTCGCCTCGCGTGAGCCGTTCCATGCCACCAGGATACGCTCGCCGATGGTGTCGAAGCGGCCGGCATAGGGCACCACCAGCACCGGACGCCCGACCTCGAGGATCAGCGAATCGGCCAGGCCGGGGCCGTCTTCGCCGGGCAGGGGCTGGCCGACCACCGTCAGATCGACATAGCGCGCGTGCAGGGCCACCGTGCTTTCCAGCGGCCCATCGACGTCGCGCCACTCGGTGGTGACGCCGTAATCGGGCTGGATGCGGTCGAAGATGGCGCGGGCCTCGCGGGCGGCCTCGGCATTGTGCTCGTCCTCGATCTTGTCGAGGATCGAGCCGTACTGGGCGGCGATATATTGCGGCAGATGCTGGCGGTGGCGCACGTTCAGCGCGATCAGGTGGGCCTGGTGGTCCTTGGCCAGGCGGGCCGCCAATCCCAGACGAACGCCGCATTGCGGCGAGTTGTCGACGTGAACCAGGATATCCTTGAAGGCCATGGGTGCCATCCTGTCAGCAGATTGATTGCCCCGATGATAGAGCATCGGAACTGGTCAGACCAGTGACCTGCAAGCAGCCCTGAATCGACAAAAGCGCCCCCTTGCCCTTTCCATCGGCCAAGGGTGCCCCCACCTGTTGCATCAGTGGGTCCATGGTCTCGGGGAAGTGTATCGTCGATGTTCGGTATCGTGCGCGCCCCTGAAATCGATCGCCCCGGCCAGGTATGGTTCAACGTCGACCGTCCGCTGTCGCTGGCGGACCTGAAGGGCCGTCTGGTGGTGCTGGATTTCTGGACCTTCTGTTGCGTCAATTGCCTGCACACGCTGCCGACGCTGCAGGTGTTGGAACAGGCCTTTCCCGACCGGCTGGTGGTGATCGGCATCCATAGCCCGAAATTCGACCATGAATGCCAGCCGGCGGCGGTGGCGGCGGCCATCGACCGCCTGGGCGTCACCCATCCGGTGGTCCACGACCCGCATCTGATCCTGTGGGAGGAATATTGCGTCCAGGCCTGGCCGACCCTGGTGCTGATCTCGCCCGATGGCCACGTCATCGGCCAACTGGCCGGCGAGCCCCATCCCGACATGCTGCTGAAGGGGCTGGGCGACATGCTGTCGCGCCAGCCGGTGCACAGTGCTGCCGGGGCGCTGCCGATCCGCCCGGCTTTGGCCGGCGGGGGCCGCTTGCGTTTTCCCGGCAAGATCAAGCATTGCCCGGGCGCCGGCGGGCAGAAGCAGTGGGCGGTGGCCGATGCCGGCCACCATCAGATCGTGCTGTTCGATGATGACGGCCGCGAATTGCGGCGCTGGGGCAGCGGCGAGGCCGGCTATGCCGACGGATTGGTCGCCAGTTTCGACGGCCCCGAGGGGCTGGCCTGCGATGCCGACGCCATCTATGTCGCCGACACCCGCAACCATGCCATCCGCCGCATCGACCGCGCCAGCGACACCGTCAGCACCCTGGCCGGCTTCGGCTGTCGCGGCGGATTCCTGGAATTGCCGGCGCCGGGGGGCGATACCGCGCTGGCCTCGCCGTGGGACCTGGAAGTGGTCGGCCGCCAATTGTTTTTCGCCAATGCCGGCAGCCACCAACTGGGCTGTCTGGACCTGGACAGCGGCCAGGTCCGATTGGTGGCCGGCAGCGGCGACGAAGACATCGAGGACGGCCCGGCCCAACAGGCCCGGCTGGCCCAGCCCTCGGGCCTGGCGGTGAATGCCGGCGGTGACGGGCTTTATTTCGCCGACAGCGAAACCTCGGCGATCCGCCATCTGTGCCTGAAATCGGGCGAGGTCAGCACGCTGGCCGGGGCCGGCCTGTTCGATTTCGGCCATCTGAACGGCGACTTGGCGCAGTCCCGCTTCCAGCATCCGCTGGCGGTGGCGACCGCGCCGGGGATGATCTATGTCGCCGACAGCTATAACGGGGTGATCCGCGCCATCGACCTCGAGCATTCGCAGGTCACCGATCTCGCCGGCCCGCCGGTCTTAAGCGAGCCGGCCGGCATCGCCGCCGACGGGATCGGCCGCCTGCTGGTGTGCGACACCAACCAGCACCGCATCCTGGAAATCGACGCGAGCACCCATCAGTCGCGCATCTGGGCCTGAAGCAGGGGGGCATGAACTAGGGTGAACCTCTCTTGCGCGGGGTTCTGAACTGCCGCTACCATCGCAGGCCATGGGTTTCGGGGGTGGGGATGGCAGCAAAATCGCGTTCGGACATCATCGGGGATGTCGAAGACTTCGTGGATCGCAACGGCGGCAATTTCGCCGATTTCTTCGTCGGCGTCACCGGCGCGCCCAAGCAGATGCTGTTTAGCCAGCACAAGCTGAAGGACAAGGGCGACGCCTGGATTTCACGCCTGGCCAAGGACGAGTTGGACGCCCACGACGTGGTGGAATATTTCCGCTCCACCCGTGGCGCCAAGTCGCGCAAGAAAGAGGTGGTCGAGACCGACCTTTACGTCTACGCCTTCAAGATCAAGCCCCACACCCGGACCTGACATGAGCCGCACCGCCGATTCCGACCTTGCCCACCTGTTCCATCCCTACACCAACCTGGTCAAGCACCCCGAGACCGGGCCGCTGGTGATCACCCGCGGCCAGGGGGTGCGCGTCTATGACGAGGCCGGCAAGGATTATATCGAGGGGCTGGCCGGCCTGTGGTGCACGGCGCTGGGCTGGGGCGAGGAACGCCTGGTCGAGGCCGCCGCCCGCCAGATGCGCGAGCTGCCCTTCTATCACCTGTTTTCCAGCCGCACCCATCCGCCGGCGGTGCAACTGGCCGAGATGCTGGCGGCCCGGGTGCCGATCGACGATGCCCGCGTGTTGTTCGCCTGCTCGGGCTCGGAATCCAACGACACCGCCATCAAGCTGATCTGGTACCGCAACAACGCCCTGGGCCGGCCCGACAAGAAGAAGATCATCGCCCGCGAGCGCGCCTATCACGGCGTCACCGTGGCCACCGCCTCGCTGACCGGGCTGGTCAACAACCAGCGCTCGTTCGACGTCCCCATCGACCGCATCGTCCATACCGGCTGTCCCCATTACTGGCGCTACGGCGAAAAGGGCGAAAGCGAGGAGCAGTTCGCCACCCGCCGGGCCGAGGAGCTGGAAAAGCTGATCCTGGCCGAAGGCCCGGAGACCGTCGCCGCCTTCTTCGCCGAGCCGGTGATGGGCGCGGGCGGCGTCATCGTGCCGCCGGCCACCTATTTCGCCAAGATCCAGGCGGTGCTGAAGAAATACGACGTGCTGCTGGTCGCCGACGAGGTGATCACCGGATTCGGCCGGACCGGGGCCATGTTCGGCTGCGACACCTTCGGCATCCGCCCCGACATGATGAGTGTCGCCAAGGGGCTGTCGTCGGGCTATCTGCCGATTTCGGCGCTGATCGTCTCGGGCGAAGTGTTCGGCCCCATCGCCGAGGAAGCCGGCCGCATCGGCGTGTTCGGCCATGGCTTCACCTATGGCGGCCATCCGGTCTCGGCCGCTGTCGCGGTCGAGACGCTGAAGATCTATGCCGAGCGCGACATCCTGGGCCATGTGGCCCGCGTCGGTCCGGTCCTGCAGCGCGGCCTGGCCGAGTTGCAGCAGCACCCCCTGGTCGGCGAGGCCCGCGGCGCAGGCCTGATCGGCGCCGTCGAACTGGTCGCCGACAAGGACAGCCGCACCGCCTTCGACCCCAAACTGGCGGTCGGGGCCAAGGTGGTGGCCAAGGCGCAAGGGCATGGGGTGATCTTGCGGGCGATGGGTGACGCGGTGGCCTTCGCGCCGCCCCTGATCATCTCGGAAGCGGAAATCCTAGACATGCTGGGCCGCTTCCGGCGCGCCCTTGACGAAGCTCATGGAGAGCTGGTGGGGGCGGGGGCAGTCTGACCCCATACCTGAAGGGGTTGGGGAGATTACGGGCAAGTTAGTTGCACCATGAAACCCTAATCCTTTAGGATCGCGCCCTAGACAAAGAATGTTCCGCGCCCGGCCGGCACGACACGAGCTGAAGCGACGCGGGGGAGGCCAGACCAGATGGATTACGAGCATTACTTCGCCAAGCGCATCGCCGACCTGAAAAGCGAGGGCCGCTATCGGGTGTTCGCCGATCTGGAACGCCAGTGCGGCCGCTTCCCGGTGGCGCTGAATCACCGCGACGACGGCGTCCACGAAGTGGTGGTGTGGTGCTCGAACGATTATCTGGGCATGGGTCAGCATCCCGAGGTCCTGGCCGCGGCCAAGGAAGCGGTCGATCGCTGCGGTGCCGGTGCCGGCGGCACCCGCAACATCTCGGGAACCAACCATTACCATGTCCTGCTGGAACAAGAGATCGCCGACTGGAACGCCAAGGAATCGGCGCTGTTGTTCACCTCGGGCTATGTCGCCAACCAGACGACGCTGTCGACCCTGGGGGCGACCATCCCCGGCTGCGTGATCTTCTCGGACGAGTTGAACCACAACTCGATGATCGAGGGCATCCGCCATTCGCGCGCCGCCAAGCACGTCTTTCGCCACAACGACCCGGAAAGCCTGGCCGAGGCGTTGAGCGCGTACCCGAAGGAGACGCCGAAGCTGGTGGCGTTCGAATCGGTCTATTCCATGGACGGCGACATCGCGCCGATCAAGGAAATGTGCGACGTCGCCGAGGCCCATAACGCCATGACCTTCATCGACGAGGTCCATGCCGCCGGCATGTACGGCGCCGAGGGCTCGGGCGTGGCCGAGCGCGACGGCCAGCGCGACCGCCTGACCATCATCCAGGCGACCCTGGCCAAGGCCATCGGCGTGGTCGGCGGCTATATCGCCGGCTCGAAATCGATGGTCGATTACGTCCGCTCGTTCGGGCCGGGTTTCATCTTCTCGTCGTCCTTGCCGCCGATGGTCGCCGCCGCCGCCCGCGCCTCGATCCAGGTGCTGCGCCGCACCCCCGAGATTCGCACCCGCCACCAGGAACGCGCCGCCACCTGCAAGGCGCGCCTGAAGGCCCAGGGCATCCCGGTGATGGACTCGGTCAGCCACATCGTGCCGGTGATGGTGGGCAATGCCGCCCTGTGCAAGCAGGCGTCGGACCTGCTGCTGAAGAAGCACCACATCTACGTCCAGCCCATCAACTATCCCACCGTCCCGGTCGGCACCGAGCGCCTGCGCATCACGCCGACGCCCTTGCACACCGACGAGATGATGGATCATCTGGTCAAGTCGGTGGTGGCGGTGTGGGACGAGCTGGACCTGCACAAGATTCACGTCAAGGCGGCGGAATAGCCGCCACATCCGCCCGCGTCAGCGCGCGTCCTTGAAGCGCAGATCCAGCCGCACGGCGAACGGCGCCTTGGCCTTCAAGGCCTCGGGCAGTTTCAGCGGCTGGGCCTGGCGGATGGCCCGGTACAGCGCATCGATGGTGCGGCGCTGAATGCTTTGCGGGTGCAGCTGGGAATAGCCGTCGAACACCTCGTCGGGGTTCCACGGCCGACGGGAATCGTAAATCTCGGCGAAATAGCCGTCGGGCCGCACCGTCACCGACACCCGCATGTCGGCCTGGTCGTAGGCGGCCAGTTCCTTCGGCGGCTTCCATTGGCGGACCACCTGCGACAACACGAAATCGCGCTCGTTCTGGGTGACCGGAATGGGCTTCTTGACGGCGGCAAGCTTCTCGGCGGGCTTGGCGACCACCGCCGACGGGGCGGTACTTTCCTTGGCCGGCGCAGGACTGGATCGTTGCGCCAACTCGCCCTGTTCCAGTTGAGGAATGGCGCGGCCATCCTTCTCGGGCTGCGGCTTGGCCCCGCCCTGATCGGCCGGCGGGGCCGGCTTCTGGGCAGGTGGGGGCACCAACTCGACCGCCACCGACGGCGGCTCGGGATCCTTGATCCGGGGGATCGGAAAGCCCAGCCAGGCGATCGCCAGGGCCAGATGGACCAGCGCCGACAGCACCAGCGGCACCGCCTTGAAACGGCGGCGGTCAGAGGGCGCTGACATATCGAGAACCGGGGCGGCAAGCATGGCGGGCCGGACCCTACCGTAACGGCGGCCGGGAATAAACCCCTGCGACAGTGGACGCCAGCCGTTGCATCCCTTATATTTGTCGCATTGAACAACGAGGCTTGGCCGATGTTCGCCGACAACACCCTGACCCCGAAGGAAGCGGTGCGCTTGTGCGCGCTGGGCTCGATTGCGCGCGCGCCCCAGCGTTACAGCGAACTGGCCGGCGCGGTGCGTCACTTCATCAGCCGGGTGGCCGGGCCGCAGATCGACTTGATGGGCACCTCGATCGAGCTTCTGCGCTATGAAGGTCTGGTCCAGGCGGTCGATGGCACCGGCGCCGGGATGGAGGACGACGCAATCCTGGCCATCACCGAGGCCGGCCGGGTCGAGCTCATCACCCTGCTGACCGCCCGTCTGCGCGCCGGCAGCGATTTGTCGAAGCTGATCGTCGCCTTGAAGATGCGGTTCATGGATTTGTTGCCGGCCAACCAGCAGCGCGCCCAGGCCGATCTGATGATCGAGACGGTCGAAGGCGAATTGGCCCGCCTGATCGATCTGCGCGGGGCCTTCGCCGGTGATGGCGACGGCTGCCATCTGACCGACTGGCTGGATCACGACATCGAATTGCTGGAAACCCGGCTGACCTGGCTGGAAGAGTTCAGCGCCCGCCTGTGAGCGTCGAACCCGCCCTGCCTGGCCTGGACGACCAGGCCGCCGACGCCAACCCGCATTATCTGGGCCATCGCGACCGCCTGCGCAGCCGGTTTCTCGCCGCCCCCGACAGCCTGCCCGATTACGAATTGCTGGAATTGCTGCTGTCGTCGGTGATCGCCCGCGTCGATACCAAGCCCTTGGCCAAGGCCCTGATCGACGAATTCGGCGGTTTCGGCGAGGTGCTGGCGGCCCCGGTCGCCGTGCTGGAAGCCTTTCCCAAGGTCGACAAGGCCCGCATCACGCCCACCGTCGCCGCCTATCTGAAGGTGGCCGAGCAATCGGCCCGGCGGCTGGCCAAACTGGCGGTGCTGGACCAGCCGGTGCTGACCCGCTGGGACCAGTTGATCGATTATTGCAACATGGCCATGGGCCGCCTGCCGACCGAGCAGTTCCGCCTGCTGTTCCTGGACCGCAAGAACGTGTTGGTCGCCGACGAATTGCAGCAGCAGGGCACCGTCGATCACACGCCGCTTTACCCGCGCGAGGTGGTCAAGCGGGCGCTGGAGCTGAACGCCTCGGCCCTGATCATGGTCCACAACCATCCCAGCGGCGACCCCACGCCGTCCCGGGCCGACATCGACATGACCCGCCAGGTCAGGGACGCCTTGAAGGCGGTCGGCATCGCCCTGCACGACCATCTGATCATCGGCCGCAAGGGCCATAACAGTTTCAAGAGCATGGGGCTGTTGTGAGCGGCACCGACATCGCCGCCCCGGCCCTGCCGCCGATCATCGCCGTGTTCAACCACAAGGGCGGCGTCGCCAAGACCACCACCGCCGCCAACCTGGCCACCTGCCTGGCCGCCTTCGGACTGAAGGTGGTGCTGATCGACCTGGACGCCCAGGGCAACGCCACCGCCGGGTTCGGCGTGCTGCCGCTGCCGGCGGTCGGGTCCTATGACGTGCTCTTGGGCAATTCGGAAATCGAGCCGGTGCTGGCCCCCTCGGGCTTTCCGGGCTTGAGCCTGCTGCCGGCCACCACCGACCTGCGCCTGGCCGAACTGCAACTGGCGACCGACGAACATTCGCACCTGCAATTGCGCAAGTCGCTGACCGAGCACCGATTGTCCCGATGGGCCGACATCGCCGTGATCGATTGCCCGCCATCCCTGGGCATGGTCACCGCCAACGCCCTGACCGCCGCCAGCCATGTGGTGATTCCGGCCAGGCCCGACCCCTATACCCACGAAGGCCTGGTCAATACCTGGCACGAGATCAAGCGGCTGAAGGAAACCGTCAATTCCCGGCTGACGGTGGCCGGCATCCTGCTGACCATGGTCACCGGCGACGCCACCGAAACCGACGTGGCCCGCACCATGCGGGCCGAGTTCGGCGACGTGGTCTACAAGGTCATGGTCGAAACCGACCCCAAGGTGGTCGAGGCGGCCCAAGCCGGCGTGCCGGTGGTGGTGCTGGACCCCGACGGCGCCTCGGGCCGGGCCTATGTGGCGGCGACGTTGGAGCTTCTGACCCGTCTGGCCGCCGGCCAGCCCCTGCCTGACGGCTTCAATCAGGACAGCGTGTTGAACACCTTGCGCGAGTGGCGGGCGCGGCTGCCGGCCCTGCAGCGACGCCCCACCGAGTCCGAGGCATGGGCCGCCGTGCCCAAGGCCTGGGACGATGCCGAGCCGCACGACGATTGGACGCCCGAGCGCCTGACCCCGGCCGAACCGGCGCGGAAGTTCACCTTGGGCTGGCTGGTCGGCGCCTTTTTGGCCGGGCTGGCCCTGGGGGCCGGACTGGCGCTGACTATTGCAGGGTGAAGTATTTGTGCAGCTTGCTGATGCTGATCAGCTTGGCGACCTGACCGGACGCGCCCTTGAGGACCAGTTCGGTCTCGGTCTGCTGGGCGGCGTCGCGCACGATCAGCAGCATGCCCAAGGCCGACGAATCGACGAACTCCACCTTTTCCAGGTCGAAAACGGTGATTTTCGGGCGGTCGGTATTGATGCGGGCCAGGATGTCGCGAAACCCCTTATAGTCCGAATGGGTCATGCGGCCCGAGACATGGATGGTCAGGGCCTTGTCCCGACCTTCGAAGGCATAGTCCATGGCTTGGGCTCCATCCTGCGGTCTGCTGGAATTCTGTTCGCGGGTGCGAACGTCCATGTCATATTAGCGGCTTGCCACGGATGACGACAGTCGGAAAAAGCGTCAATCGTGTGATGATTAATGACACCGCAAGGATCCCAATGCCTCGCCTGTTGTTCGAGGAATGTAGTTCAGCCGAACTGGCGACCGTGCTGCCGGGGCGTTTGAAACGCCGTGAAAATGATGCAGGCGAAATCTTGGTTAAGGCCGACTTCCAGGAGGACGATATTGTCCGCGCGCTGCGGGCTCCCTTTCGCGGCGGCATTCAACTCTCGGCTGATGGCGAGTCCCGGTTGGGCGAGTACTTCCTTGCCCACGTGAGAGACGGCGGGATCGGCTTGTCGCTCTGCACCGGGGCCGCCTACGATGCCGATGTCGCCGGCCCGTTCGTCCAGGCCCTGTGGCGCCTTGCTGCGGCCGGTCCGGCCGACGAGGCGATCTGCCTGGCGGTGCACGAGGCTTTGGCCAATGCGCTGGTGCACGGCAATCTTGAAGTCCCGCGGCTGGACGAGGATTTGGACGCCTTCCTGGGGCATTGCCAGTTGCTGGAAGACGCCAAGAGCGACCCTGCCCGCTGGGGGCGGCGGATCGAAATTTCCGGTATCGGCAAAGGCGGCGACGTCGAGGTCGCCATCCAGGACCAGGGGCTTGGATATCAGGTTCATGGCCCGGCGACCGGCAAGGCTGGGCATCGCCTGCATGGCCTGGAACTGATCAACGCCTGCACCTCGAATGTCCGGGTCGAGGATGGCGGTCGCTGCCTGGTCCTGGTCTTTGCCACGCAAAGGAGCGATGAATCATGACTTTGTCGGATTGCCGCGTCCTGATCGTCGATGATCATTCCCACAATCGGGCCTTGCTGGCCGCCCTGCTGGAAGGGCTGTCGATCACCTTGGTCGAACAGGCCGCCAACGGGATCGAAGGGCTGGAAAAGGTGGCCCGCCGCCGCCCCGACCTGATCTTGCTGGATGTGATGATGCCCGGCATGGACGGCTATGAAATGTGCCGCAAGCTGCGCCAGACCTATTCCCATTCCGACCTGCCGGTGATCTTCGTCACCGCCCTGGACAGCCCCGAGGAACGCTCGGCCTGTTTTGCCGCCGGCGGCACCGACATGGTCGCCAAGCCGATCAACGGGCCGGAAATCGCCGCGCGCGTCGGCGTTCATCTGGAAAACCGCATCCTGCTGGACCGGCTGCGCGCCTTCCAGGAGCGCCTGTCGCTGGAGCTGGAAGCGGCCCGGGCCATCCAGGAAAACCTGACCCCCGGCCAGGCCGAGCTCAACCGGATCGGTGCCGCCACCGGCACGGTGATCCACGCCCATGCCGAGACCAGTTCCGAACTGGGCGGCGATTTCTGGAGCGTGCGCGACGACGGCGACGGCCATGTGGTGGTGCTGCTGGCCGATTTCGCCGGGCACGGGGTGGCCCCGGCCTTGAACGTCATCCGCCTGCACACCTTGTTCGGGCGGATTGGCGCCGCGTCGGCCCCGCACGAGGCGATGGTGGCCCTCAACGCCGAATTGAAGGCCTTGCTGCCGGTCGGCCAGTACGCCACCGCCCTTTACGGCATTTTCGACGCCCGGCGCGGCAGGTTCAGCTTCGCCGGCGCCGCCGCGCCGCCCTTCTGGATCGTCGAGAACGGGCAGGCCCGCTATATCGAGGCGTCCGGCCCGCCGCTGGGCGCATTCGAAGACGCCGAATACGAGACGCAAACCGTCGAGATCGGGCCGGACGCCCAATTGTTCCTGCACAGCGACGCGCTGATGGAAAGCCAGGTCGATGGCGCCGACATCGCCGACGAGCAGATCCTGGCCGCCTGGCTGGTCGAGGATGCCGGGTCGGGTTCGTTGCCCCAGGCCTTGGCGGCCCGCTTCCACCGCCTGCTGCCGGGACCGCCGCCCGACGATCTGACCATGATTTCCATCGCCCGGCGGTAACGACGAAGGCCGGACCATCACTGGCCCGGCCTTTTGATTCGGCAACCGCGACGGAGCGACGCGCCTAGTCCTGGCGGATGGTGGCGAGGCCGGCATCCTTCCAGGCGTTCAGGCCGCCCTTCATGTGGATGGCCCAGCCCTGGCCGGACGAGATCAGCTTGTTGGCGATGGCCGCCGAGCGCACGCCGCCCAGACACGAGATGATCACCTTGCGGCCGGGGAAGGTGGGCCAAGTCTCGAGTTCGAAATCGCTCATGGGCGACAGCACCGAGCCGGGGATGCTTTCCTCGGCGAATTCTTCTTCTTCGCGCACATCGACCAGCACGGCCTCACCGGCATCCAGCATCGCCTTGACGGTGGCGGGGTCCAGTTCGATCAGGCCGGAATTCACGATGCTCATGATGTGCGCTCCTTAATTTCACGTCGCGAATTATCTATATCGCACTGCGATGAGCGATTTCAACACAAAAAAACAGTGTGAAAATAGATTTATGTGCGATAGAACATAAAAACAATGTGAAATATGGGCGACACCCATCACCGGCCGGAGGGCAGCCGGGCGGCTCAGTCGACCAGGCGGGCGAAGTTTCTGACGTTATTGATCAGGATGTGGAGCAGGCGGGTGACGAAGGGATCGACTCCGGCCAGCTTGGTATCGACCAGCATCTTGGGCAGGACGATGACGTTGACGTTGGTTTTGGCGGTGGCGGTGGCCATGCGCGGCGCGCCATCGATCAGGGCCATCTCGCCGAAGATGGCGCCGTCGTTCAGATCGGCGATCTTGGTCCGCCCGCGCGACAACTCGACGGTGCCGGTCTGGACGATATAGGCGACCGAGCCATGGTCGCCTTCCTTGAAGATCACCTCGCCCGCCCCGTAAGAGCGGCGATCGAGAACCGGGCCCTGTGACATGAACTCATCCGATCATGGAAAGACGGCGACCATGATAGGGCCAAACTGTGCGTCCGTCACTGGTGCTTGATGGTGCCCGGGGGGAGAGGGGTGGGGGAATTCCTCACTCCCACTCGATCGTCCCCGGCGGCTTCGAGGTGATGTCATAGGTCACCCGGTTGATGCGCTGGACCTTGGTGATGATTGGAGAAGTTAGCTCAACAGCTGCCATCTTCCCGCCTTTCTGCCATTATAGAGGACAGCAGGAGACGCAAATCGGCAGGACGCCACACACAGCGCCGAGATGGCATTCCGGCCAGCAAGAACGTCAAGCGGTTCCGCACCGAATGAGGGCCGCAAGTTTCCACCGCTGGGCACGGATGCGCCACTCAGGAACGAACCTCCCGTACAGCTTTCCTTTGACGATCAACGTGTGATTTGGTCTTCTCCCGTCCCAACGGAGGACCGAGAGTGACAATCGTAAGGACCATCGGCTACGAGGGGGCAGCTCTAACTGACTTCCTCGCCACGCTTGAGACGGCTGGGGTAACTGTTGTTGCCGACATCCGGGAACTTCCTGTATCGCGCCGCAAGGGTTTCTCCAAGTCTGCACTGGCTAAGGCACTTGATGATAGGGGTATAGGATACGTCCATCTCCCCTCACTCGGAGATCCCAAGGAGGGCCGGGAGGCGGCCCGGGATGGGCGGATGGAGGACTTTCACAAGGTATTCTCCACCCACCTAAACACCCCCAACGCCCAAGAAGGGTTGGCCTCACTCGCCAGTCTCGCGTCGTCTAAGTCGGTGTGCCTACTGTGTTACGAGCGTAATCCCGCACATTGTCACAGATCATTGGTTGTTAAAGCGCTGTCTGGTATTCTTCCCATCAAGGTTCAGAACCTGGGGGTTAGGGATGGCATTGGCGACGCCAGAGAAGCAGGGGCGGGAAAGGGCGCTGGTTCTCGTTAAGGCACTCCCACACGACAGCAAGGTAGGCGAGACCGTGTGCTGCGCGGGAGTGACCGAGAAAAGGGAGTGGCGCCGTCAGTTTCCAATCAGGTTCCGTCATCTCAAGGAAAAGAAATTCAGTCGCTGGCAGTGGATTGAGTACCAGTGGAGAACCCCTGGCACCGATAAACGGTCTGAAAGTCGCCGCGTCCAGGAAGACTCCATCATTCCTGGCGATGTCCTGCCACTTAACAAGAGAGCCGAGTTTCTGGACCCACTTGTTGTTGGATCAGTAGAGGTGGCCGTCCAGAGAGGGCAGTCGCTCGCCCTCATCCGCCCCCGAGACGTGCGGTTTGTCTGCCGAAAAAAGACTGTGGAAGAGATCGAAACCGAGCGCGCCAGCTTCGCAGCGGCAGCAAGTCAAAAGACTTTCTTCGACAAAGATCTGACCGCACTCGACCCATGCCCTTATGATTTCAGGTTCAGGTACAAGACTGACGCAGGTTCGCACGACCATAGCTGTGCCGACTGGGAAACCGCCGTAATGTTTTGGAACTTCGAGAAGAGGTATGGAGAGGACGAAGCACTTCGCCTGATGTCAGGAACCTTTAACGACGAATACCCACGCAAAGGAATGGTCTTTGCGATGGGCACCCACTCCCGCTGGCCTCAATCTTGGCTGCTAATCGGGGTTATCCGGCTGGACGTTCCGAAGCAGATGGCATTCCTGTGATTTAGGTCGTGCACCCTCACTTCCGCCGATCAGGCAGGCCCAGCGTCGGCTGGACAAGCTGCGGGCACTGGACTGCACGTCAGGTCCCATCGTTGGTTCCCGCATCTGTAGACTAGGCCTATCTGTGTCCGGCTCAGCTCCGCCTTGTGCCCACACCTGCAGGCCGGCCTGATCACGCATTTATGCCGGGCAGTTTCTTCATCCAGGCGAAGGAACGTCTTCTTCGCCCGGCCAGTCCAACAACGCACAGAAACACACAGAAGGGACATCCACACACCGACTCCACACAGCAAGAAGGCCCCCGAAGGGGCCTTCCGAAATCAGCTAACCACTTGAAAAATCACTCCCACTCGATCGTCCCCGGCGGCTTGGACGTAATGTCATAGGTCACCCGGTTGATGCCCTTGACTTCGTTGATGATCCTGTTCGCCACGCGGCCGATGAAGGCCATGTCGAAGGGGTAGAAATCCGCGGTCATGCCGTCGGTCGAGGTCACCGCCCGGATGGCGCAGGCATAGTCGTACGAGCGCGAATCCCCCATCACGCCCACCGTGCGCACCGGCAGCAGAACCGTGAAGGCCTGCCAGATGGCATCGTACAGGCCGGCGGCGCGGATCTCTTCCAGATAGATCGCGTCGGCCTTCTTCAGGATGTCCAGCTTCTCGCGGGTGATCTCTTGCCCCGGGATGCGGATGGCCAGGCCCGGGCCGGGGAAGGGGTGGCGGCCGACCATGTCGTCGGGCAGGCCCAATTCGCGGCCCAAGGCCCGCACCTCGTCCTTGAACAATTCGCGCAAGGGCTCGACCAGCTTCATGTTCATGCGCTCGGGCAGGCCGCCGACATTGTGGTGGCTCTTGATGGTGACGCTGGGGCCGCCGATCACGCTGACCGATTCGATGACATCCGGGTACAGCGTGCCCTGGGCCAGGAAGTCGGCGCCGCCGACCTTCTTGGCCTCGGCCTCGAACACGTCGATGAACAGGGCGCCGATGGTCTTGCGCTTGGCCTCGGGGTCGGTCATGCCTGCCAGCCGGCCCAGGAACAGCTCGGACGCGTCGCAATGGACCAGATTGATGTTGAAGCGGTCGCGGAAGACGCTGACCACCTGTTCCGACTCGCCCAGCCGCATCAGGCCGTGATCGACATAGACGCAGGTCAGCTGGTCGCCGATGGCTTCGTGCAGCAGCGCCGCCACCACCGAGGAATCGACGCCGCCCGACAGGCCGCAAATCACCCGGCCCTTGCCGACCTGATCGCGGATGCGGGCGATGGCCTGGGCCTTGAAGGCGGCCATGGTCCAATCGCCCGAGCAGCCGCAGACGCCGTGGGTGAAGTTCTTCAGCAATTGGGCGCCGTGCGGGGTGTGCACCACCTCGGGGTGGAACTGCACGGCGTAGATGCGACGCTCGTCATTGGCGATGGCGGCATAGGGCGCGCCGTCCGAGGTGCCGACCACACGGAAGCCCTCGGGCAAGCGGGTGACGCGGTCGCCGTGGCTCATCCACACCTGCTCGCGGCCGCCCTTGGCCCAAACCCCGGTGAACAAGGCGCAATCGCCGACGATATCGACATAGGCGCGGCCGAACTCGCGGTGGTCGCCCGGCTCGACCTTGCCGCCCAGCTGCTCGCACAGGGTCTGCTGGCCGTAGCAGATGCCCAGCACCGGCAGCTTGCTGTCGAACACCGCCTGGGGGGCCCGCGGGCTGCCGTCTTCCGTCACCGAGGACGGCCCGCCCGACAGGATGATGCCCTTGGCGCCGAACGCCGCCAGGCTGTCGGCGGTGACCTTGTTGAACGGATGGATTTCGCAATAGACGCCGCTTTCGCGCACCCGCCGGGCGATCAGCTGGGTGACCTGGGAGCCGAAATCGAGGATCAGGATGCGGTCGGACATGGCGCGCCTTGGGCGAAGGATTGGGAATGGGCGGACTTTAGCGATGCGGCGGGGGCGGGGCAAGCACTTGCCGGAGGTCAAGGAGGCCGGCTCCAGCTTTCCCTAATGTTGCGGCCACCGATGGGGGCAGCAAGGACGGTTTTCATGCGTGGATGGGTGGTGGCACTGACGGTGCTTTCGCTTTCGGCCTGCTATCAGGTTCAGGTCCCGGTGGTGGACAAGGGCGTCCGGGCGCCGGGTGTCGCCGACGGAACCTGGCGCCGCGACGACGGCACCGAAGTCGGGTTGAGCTGGGACGAGGCGGCCCAGGCCTACCGGGTCAGTGCCGGCGGCGTGGTTCGGCTGGCACCGGCCGCCAACGGGCTGTATGTGGCCGATTATCAGGCCGAGCGGCGCATCGTGCTGCTGCTGCGGGCCAGCCCGCGCGAACTGGTGTTCCTGGCTCCGCCCGAACCGGTCGAGAAGGGCCTGGCCGCTGTCCACGGCGCCGCCATCAAGGCCGGCCCGATCAAGCTGCTGAATGGTGATGTCCAGGCGGTCGCCGCCACCTTGGGCGCCATGGCCGCCCGACCCGACCTGGCCGAGGCCGGTCGATTGACGCGGGTGGGGCCATAGTCACCACCTTCAAGCCCGGCGGCGCTTGAGCCGGCCCGGCACGGGCAGCGCCACGCGCATCAAGCCTGCTTGGCGTCGACGATGGCGCGGCGGATGGCGCGGGTCTCGGTGAAGCGCTTTTCCAGCACCTCGCCCTCGCCCCAGCGGATGGCGCGCTGCAGGGCGGTCAGGTCCTCGGTGAAGCGCTGGATCATTTCCAGCACCGCTTCCTTGTTGGACAGGAAGATGTCGCGCCACATGATCGGGTCCGAGGCGGCGATGCGGGTGAAATCGCGAAAGCCCGAGGCCGAGAACTTGATCACTTCCTGCTGCAGATGGCCTTCCAGATCGTTGGCGGTGCCGACGATGGTATAGGCGATCAGGTGCGGCAGGTGCGAGGTGACGGCCAGCACCTGATCGTGGTGGCTGGGGTCCATGGTCTCGATCATCGAGCCCATGGCCGACCACAAATCGGCGACCTTGGCGACCGCCTTGTCGTCGGTGCCGGGCAACGGCGTCAGGATGCACCAGCGGCCCTCGAACAATTCGGCGAAGCCGGCGGCGGGGCCGGAATGTTCGGTGCCGGCGATGGGGTGGCCGGGGACGAAGTGAACGCCTTCCGGCAGGTTGGGGGTCAGGTCGCGGATCACCGCGATCTTGACCGAGCCGACGTCGCTGACGATGGTGCCGGCGGCGAGGTGCGGGCCGATGGCCCGGGCCACCGTCTCGACCGCGCCGACCGGCGTGCCGATCATCACCAGATCGGCGCCCGGGATCATTTCGGCCGGGTCGGTCGAGGCGGCATCGACGATGCCCAATTCAAGCGCGGTCCGGCAGGCCTGGTCCGAGCTGTCCAGGGTGACGATGCGTGCCGCCAGGCCATGCTTGCGCACCGCCCGGGCGATCGAGGAATTGATCAGCCCGATGCCGACCAGGCAGATGGTATCGAACAGAGGCTGGCTCATGTCATTTCCACCGGGTGGTAAACTCGGCCAGGGCGGCGATCACCGCCTGATTCTCCTCGCCGGAACCGATGGTGATGCGCAGCCAGTCGGGCAGGCCATAGCCGCCCATGGCCCGGGTGATGATGCCCTTGGCGCGCAGGAACGCATCGGCCGCCTGGGCGTTTCTGCCCTCGGCCAGCGGGAACTGGATCAGCACGAAATTGCACACCGACGGCGTCACCGGCAGGCCCAGGCCCTTGATCTCGGACAGCATCCACGGCAGCCAGTAATCGTTATGGCTGCGGCACAGCTCCATGTAGGGGCCGTCTTCCAGCGCCGCCAGGCCGGCTTCCAGCGCCGCCGAGCCGACATTGAAGGGGTTGCGCACCCGGTTCAGCACGCCGGCGATGTCGGCCGGGCAATAGGCCCAGCCCAGGCGCAGGCCGCCCAGGGCGTAGATCTTCGAGAAGGTGCGGCACATCACGGTGTTGTTGCTGGCCTCGACCAGCTCGATCCCGGCGGAATAGTCGTTCCTGGACACGAACTCGGCATAGGCGGCGTCGATCACCAGCAAGATGTCGTCGCGCAAACCCTTGCGCAGGCGCTTGACCTCTTCGGCCGGCAGGTAGGTGCCGGTCGGGTTGTTGGGATTGGCCAGGAAGACGATCCGGGTCTTGGGCGTGACCGCCTTCAGCAGATTGTCGACATCGGCGTGCAGGTCGGTTTCCGGCGCGGTGACCGGGGTGGCGCCGCAGGCCTTGGCGGCGATGGCATACATCAGGAAGCCGTGCGCCGAATACAGCACCTCGTCGCCCGGGCCGGCATAGGCGCGGCACAGGATGCCCAGCAACTCGTCCGAGCCGGCGCCGCAGACGATGCGCTCGGCATCGATGCCCCAACGGGCGGCCAGGGCCTTGCGAAGGGCGGTGGCGCCGCCGTCGGGATAGCGGTGGATTTCACCGGCCATCGCCTTCAACGCGGCGACCGCCTTGGGGCTTGGCCCCAGCGCGCCTTCGTTGGACGACAGCTTCATGATCCGCGAGACCCCCTCGATCGCCGATTCGCCGCCGACATAGGGGCGGATGTCCATGATACCGGGGCGGGGAGTGGGAGCGGTCATGACGGGAAACTCCTTGGGCGGATAAGGTGGCGGGTCAGGCGGACAGCGGCACGGGATAGCCGCCGATGACGCGGGTCGAGCGGATGGTGCCGGTATTGGCCAGCACCAGGGCGATCAGGCGGGCATCGTTCTGGGCGACGAAGCCGCACACCTCGGCAAGATGCAGCCAGCGATCGTCGTCGCGGTGGCTGGCCAGCATCGACACGCATTCCAGCCCGATTCCGGCCTGCAGCGTGCGCAGCCGGTCGCGGCTGACGTCGGGCACCGTTTCGACCACCAGCAGGGTGCGGTCGTTGCCGGTTTCCTCGGGCTCGCTGGTGGCCAGCACGAAGGCGTGCAGGGGCTCGGGATGGTCGGGCGGAATCTCGGGCATCAGCATCGGCAGGCGGCCGATGACGCGCGGCGTGTTGCTCATCTCCGAGACCAGCGACAGCCACCAATCCTCGCCGCCGGCGGCTTCGGGGGCGGCGACCACCCCGACCGAGGCCCGGGCGTTGGCCACTTCGCGCACCACATGGCTGGACCCGGGCAGCACGTTGATCGGCCACACCACGCCGAAATGGTCGCGCGCCAGGTCGATATAGCCGGCGCCGCGCTCGGGCTGGGCCACGGCCACCGAGAAGGGCCGCTGCAGCCCGACCAGTGCGCCCATGATCTCGCGCCAGATGCGGACCAGGGCCGGGCGCGGGAAGGTGCCGGAATGGCGCCCGACCAGGCGGCGGATGATCTGGGCCTCGCGGCCGGGGCGCAGCGCGGCGCCCGGGGTGCCGGCCTTGGCCGCGGCGATGCGTCCGACCAGCGCCGCGCGCTCCATGACGAGGTCGTGCAGACGGTCGTCGATGGCGTCGATCTGTTGGCGCAAGGAATCGAGGGAAGCGGAATCGTCGGCCATGGCTGATGCTGAAAAAGGGAAGGCGAAGCCGGATAGGTTTAGTGCGTCCCCCCCATGAAATCAAAGAAAACATTGACAGTCAGGTCCCGCGTCCATAGCTAGACGTGTTCTTTCGTCTGATCCTGGTTTGCCCCGCGTCCATGAGTGCCGTCGAACCCCTGGGAACCTGCCCGCCGCACAACCCGCTCGGCCATACCGTCGAGCTGGGGCGCGACCGGCCGATCCGGCTGGATTGCGGCATCGAGATGGCGCCGGTGACGGTGGCCTATCAGACCTATGGCCGGCTGAACGCCGACAAGACCAACGCCATCTTGCTGTGCCACGCCTTGACCGGCGACCATTACGTCGCCGACCCCCACCCGATCACCGGCAAGCCGGGCTGGTGGATCGATCTGGTCGGGCCGGGCAAGGTGTTCGATACCGACCGCTATTTCCTGATCTGCTCGAACGTCCTGGGCGGCTGCATGGGCACCACCGGCCCCCGGGACATCAATCCCGCGACGGGCAAGCCGTGGGGCCAGACCTTCCCGGTCATCACCATCGGCGACATGGTCCGGGTCCAGGCCCGGCTGGTCGAGGTTCTGGGCATCGACGACCTGTTTTGCGTCATCGGCGGCTCGATGGGCGGCATGCAGGTGCTGGAATGGGCGGCCAGCTATCCGGACAAGGTGTTCTCGGCCATTCCCATCGCCACGGCGGCGCGCCATTCGGCCCAGAACATCGCCTTCCACGAGGTCGGGCGCCAGGCGATCATCGCCGATCCCGACTGGATGGGCGGCAATTACCAGGAAGCCGGCCTTAGGCCCCATCGCGGCCTGGCGGTGGCGCGCATGGCGGCGCACATCACCTATCTGTCGGAAACCGCGTTGCACCGGAAGTTCGGCCGCAACCTGCAAGACCGCGATCAGGTGTCCTATGGCTTCGGCGCCGATTTCCAGGTGGAAAGCTATCTGCGCCACCAGGGCTCGACCTTCGTCGATCGCTTCGACGCCAATTCGTACCTGTATATCACCCGGGCGATGGATTATTTCGACCTGGCGGCCGAGCGCGACGGCGTGCTGGCCAACGCCTTCAAGGGGACGCGCACCCGCTTTTGCGTGGTGTCGTTCTCGTCGGACTGGCTGTTCCCGACCCCGGAAAGCCGCGCCGTCGTGCATGCCCTGAACGCGGTGGCGGCCAATGTCAGCTTCGTCGAGGTCCAGTCCGACAAGGGCCATGACGCCTTCTTGCTGGACGAGCCCGAGTTCCACGCCACCCTGACCGGCTTCCTGGAAGGGGCGGCCGAGCATCGCGGGCTGCGGCGCAAGGGGAACAGCCCGCCATGATGGTGATCGCCAACGGCAATCTGCGCGTCGATCTGAAGCTGATCGCCGACATGGTCGAGCCCGGCTCGCGGGTGCTCGATGTCGGCTGTTCCGACGGCTCGCTGCTGTCGTGGCTGGGCCGGCACAAGAATGTCGACGGCCGCGGCATCGAACTGTCGATGAGCGGGGTGTCGGCGGCGGTGTCGCAGGGTCTGTCGGTGATCCAGGGCGACGCCGATACCGATCTCAAGGACTATCCCACCGGCGCCTTCGACACGGTGATCCTGAGCCAGACCCTGCAGGCGACCTATGCGCCGCGCGACGTGTTGGCCAACATGCTGCGGATCGGGCGGCGCGCCATCGTGTCGTTTCCCAATTTCGGCCATTGGCGGGTGCGCGTCGGCCTGGCGCTGGGCGGGCGCATGCCGGTGACCGACACCCTGGCCTATGAATGGTACGACACCCCCAACATCCATTTCTGCACCATCCGCGATTTCCTGGTGCTGTGCCGCGATCTGGGGATCACCGTCGAGAAGGGCATCGCCCTTGACCGCGAAGGTCGCGTGCTGCCGTTCGACGGCCAGGGCGTGCTGGCCAACCTGCTGGCCGACCAGGGCTTGTTCGTTCTCAGCCGCTCGTAAATCCCCTTAAGCTTTCAGCTTGTAGCCGGTCGCCAGCATCCGCCAGGTCAGCAGCATCAGCCCGGCATCGACCATTGTGACCATCGCGATTCCCAGCGCCACCGAGCCGTCGGCCTGGCCGATGAAGCCGGCCCGGAAGCCGTCGATCATGTAGAAGAACGGGTTCAGCTTGGCCAGCAGTTGGAAGGTTTCGGGCAGGCGGTCGATGGAATAGAAGGTGCCCGACAGGAACGATAACGGCGTGACGATGAAGTTGGTCACCGCCGCCATGTGGTCGAACTTGTCGGCCCAGATGCCGCCGATCATGCCCAACAGCGACAGCATCAGCGATCCCATCACCGCGTGGAAGGCGATCAAACCCACCGAACTGATGTGGATGCGCACGAACAGCGACATCGCCGCGGTGACCACCAGGCCGACCAGCAGGCCGCGCGCAACACCGCCCAGGGCCACCGCCACCGTCTGCTCGATCGGCGACAAGGGCGGCATCAGCATATCGACGATATTGCCCTGGACCTTGGCGATGATCAGCGACGACGAGGTGTTGGCGAAGGCGTTTTGCACCATCGCCATCATGATCAGGCCAGGCGCCAGGAATTCCTGGAAGGCGACGCCGTGGACGTCGGCCGCGACCCGTCCCAGGGCCAGCGAGAACACCGCCAGGAACAAAAGCGTCGTCACCACCGGGGCGGTGATGGTCTGGAAATGCACCTTCAGGAAGCGGCGGACTTCCTTGGTCAGCAGGGTGCGAAAGCCCAGCCAGTTGACGGCGCCGTAGGACCGGGGGACGGGCGGGCGGGGGATGGCGTTCTCGATCATGGTGTCCTGGCTACGCTTCGGTTAGGCTGAAAGCATGGCGAAGACAAGCGTGCCCCCGCGCATCACCCCATCCTACCTGGAAAATGCCGCGTTGCATTACCTGGAACGCTTCGCGTCGTCCACAGCTTCGTTGCGCCGGGTGCTGAAGCGCAAGGTCGTGCGCTCGGTGGCCCATTGGGGCGACGATGCGGACCAGGCCCTGGCCCACATCGAGGCGGTGATCGCCAAGCTGACCCAACTGGGCTATCTGAACGATTCCGCCTATGCCGAGTTGAAGACCGGGGCGCTGCACCGGCGCGGCAAGGGCGCGCGCGCCATTCGCGCCAGCCTGGCCGCCAAGGGGGTGGGCGCTGCCGATTCCGAGCAGGCCCTGGCCGCCCTGGCCGAGGACCATGCCCAGCCCGACCGCGCCGCCGCCATCACCCTGGCCAGGCGCCGCCGGCTGGGGCCGTTCCGCGCCGCCGGCCGGGCCGAGAACCGCGCCCGCGACCTGGCGGTGATGGGCCGCAACGGCTTCGATTTCGAGACCGCGCGGGCCATCATCGACGCCGCCAGCCCCGAAACCCTGACCGAGGAGGATCAATGAGCACCACCATCTGGCACAATCCCCGCTGCAGCAAAAGCCGCGAGACCCTGGCCCTGGTCGAGGGCAAGGGCATCACGCCGGTCATCGTGGAATATCTGAAGAACCCGCCCAGCCCAGCCGAGTTGAAGCGGGTTCTGGCCCTGTTGGGCAAGGGGCCGCGCGACATCATCCGCAAGAAGGAAGCGGCCGAGGCCGGCATCGATGTCGCAGGGCTTGCCGACGACGCCCTGATCGCCGCCTTGTGCGCCCATCCGGCGGCGATCGAGCGCCCGATCGTCATCACCGCCACCAAGGCCGCCCTGGGGCGCCCGCCCGAGGCGGTGCTGGATATCCTTTGACCATGATCGAGCTGGACGACGGACCCTCGTTCCTGCCGCCCGCCGCCGAGGCGGCCCTGAAACAGGTCGGCGCCTGCTGGGGCGACGAGGCGGCCGCCGAGCGCCTGGTCCTGCAGGCGCTGGAACTGGCCCCCGATACCCTGGCCGCGCGGGTCGGCGCCTATAAGTTCTATTTCTACCGCCACCGCCTGGCCGAGGCGCTGGTTCATGCCTGGTCCTGCCTGGACTGGGTCGCCGAACGGCTGCAGATGCCGCGTGACTGGCGCGAGGTTCAGCCCCGCCACGCCGACTTCACCGGCCTGGACCCGATGCCGCGCCTGTGGCTGCAGATCGTCATCGCCATCGGCTATTGCCAGGCCCGCCTGGGGCAGGTGGAAGAGGGCCAAGAAAGCCTGGCCAAGGTGGCCCAACTGGACCCGGCCGACCGCTTCGGCGCCCGGCGGCTGTCGGACGTCATTGCACGCGGTGGTGTCGATTTGGATGAAGAGGGGGATTGAGCGGGCCGCCCGCTTGGCTATGATTAGCGGCGGGAAGGCAAAGTGGGCGGTGCGGCCATGGTGGCGAATCTACGGTTGATGCCGGGTTACGACCCGGATTGGCGCGACAAGGTCAACGATCTGGCGATGCGCTATCGTGTCTTGGGCGGCCGCAAGGACCTGACGGCGGACGAGGCCGAGGAATTGTCGGTCTTGCGCGGCCGGATCGACGACGCCTTGAACACCCGGTTCCGCACCACCCTGGAATATCGCGATTTCTATTTCGCCCGGGCGCGCGCGCTGCTGGAAGCCGAAGGCATCGAGATGCCGCTGCCCAACCTGCCGGCCGACGCCACCCAGGAACAGATCGACGATGTCCTGTCGGGTGTATGGGCGGCCGTCGAGGTCACCAATTCCGAGACCTTTTAGCGTCGCGCCCGGAAGGGACACGAGCCGTCGCTCCACACTCCGTCATGCCCGTGCTTGACACGGGCATCCATGTGGCGCCGCACAAAATTCGTTTGGAAACAGCGCATTATGCGGATGCGCGGTAAGCGGGGCAAAAGTCCGGGCACTCAAGCGCAGCATAACCCTCGCCCCTTGTGGGCGAGGGTCCGCGCGAAGCGCGGGGGTGAGGGGTCTTACGCGCGGCGAGCGCGTAAAAAACGTCTTTATATCAAACACATCATATGGCGCGCCGACGCGCGCGCCCCTCACCCGGCCGCTTCGCGGCCACCCTCTCCCACAAAGGGGCGAGGGTTATGCTGCATCTGCGTACCCGGACTTATGCCCCGCTTACGAACCGCGTGGAGGGTCAAGCCCGGCCATGACGACGGGGGATGATGCTTCCAGCTCACCGGGAACCGCTGTTAGCGGCGCGCCCCCTTCCTGCGGGCCGGGCAGGAACGGACCGCAACACCCTTTCCGGTGGATCATCCGCCCCGGATCACGGTACAATGCGCATCGTGTCCGCTCTGTGACGGACAGAGCGGCGGTGGAAGGTGCTAGGAACACCCCCCACCGCCTAACCACAACCCTGTACGCAGGAGTACGAGGTCATGGCTGACGTCCATTATAGCCGAAGGTTTCCTTTTCCCACACCGCCGCTTTTGCGCTGCGATGATCGGATAGGGCTGGCCGGAAGTTAAGGGCGGGCGCCGGCGGGTCGGGTTGTCCGATTCGTCGCTGTGGCCCGACCCGTTTGCCCGGCGCCGCTCTGGCTTCCGGCCGGTTTCCCCGGCCGTGAGATTTCTTATCCTCGCCGTCCTGTTGGTGGCGACGTGCCCGCATGCGGTCGCGTCGGAAGCGCTGCCCGGTCCGTATCTGGCCCAGCTTGTCCGGGTGATCGACGGCGACACCGTCGAGGTTCGGGTGCATGTCTGGTTGGGTCTGGACCAGACCGTGCGGGTGCGGCTGGTGGGCGTCGATGCCCCCGAGATGCACGGGGCCTGCCCCGCAGCGGCCATTGCCGCCCGCGACTTCCTGGCCCGTCTGCTGGATGGCGGGCCGCTGGTGCTGACCCGCATCACCCACGACAAATATGGCGGACGGGTCGATGCCGCCATCGGCTTGCCCACCGGCGAAGACGCGGCCCGGGCCCTGCTGGCCGCCGGTCTGGTGGGAAAGTGGCCCCGCCGCAAGGGGGCACCCAATTGCCCGCCGTTTTGACCCCAGATGGCGCACGAAAAAACCCGCAAGGCCAGGCCTTGCGGGTTTTCGTCGATCGTCGGTGACGGTCGATTACTTGCCGTTGACGGCGTCCTTGAGGCCCTTGCCGGCCGAGAACTTCGGCTGCTTCGAGGCCGGGATATTGATCTTCTCGCCGGTGCGGGGATTGCGGCCTTCCGAGGCCGCGCGGGTCGCGACCGAGAAGCTGCCGAAGCCCACCAGGCGCACTTCGTCGCCGCCCTTCAGGGCGGTGGTGATGGCGGCGAACACGCCGTCGACGGCCTTTTCCGAGTCGGCCTTGGTCAGGCCAGAGAGTTCGGCGACGCGCGAAACCAGGTCAGCCTTGTTCATGGACAGTGATTCCCCTGCTGGTGATTGAAATCCGTAACTTCCCCAATGCCAGAGCCCCCGCTCCGCGTCAATGCGGAAATGACGAGAATCGTCACCGAAAGCCGGTTTGAACCAGCAAACGGTGAAATTCCCGCAGATGGGCCTCGGCCTTGCCGGGTTCCGGCACACTTGCAAGAAATTTTTCTTCAAATTGCGGCTGCTTCAGGTGCTCGATCACCCGGGCGCGGGCCAGGTTCAACGAGCGCCCCTCGATCAGCACGCCCGAGCCGCAGAACTTGATCAGCCGGATCGCCCGCATCGCCAGCGGGTCGTCGGGCTTGTCGATCTTCTCGATGACTTCCTCCGCCAAAAGATAGGTCGCCAGCACGTCATCGACCTTGCCGCCCAGCTCGGCGCGGGCTTCCGGCGCCAGGATCTGGCAGGCGACCAGCGCGGCGTTCAGGCCGGCCAGGGCGGCCATCCGTTCCGGCGGCGGCAGGCGCAACGGCACCCATTTGTCGATGTGCTCGGTCTCGTTGACGCGGGCGATGATCAACTCGGCCAGGGCGTCGGTCATGCCTAGCGCCAGGTTCGACTGGGCCAGGGCCAGCAGGTACTGGACCTTCAGGACCTTGTCGGACAGCAACCGCAGCATCAGGTCGATGGCCTGGCTGGCGGTGACGGTGCCCAGATGGGCGTGGATGCGGGTCACCCGGTGCAGCAGTGCCTCGGCGGCGGCACCTTGCGCCAGCACGCCCCGATGGCCGACCAGGCGATGGGCCAGGCGGGTGAAGACTTCGGTTTCCTGCTTGGGTTCGTTGCGCGACAGCGGGTTGGCCCCGCCCAACTCGCGCATGACCCGGGCCAGCAGCACCGCCTTGGACTGGGGCAGGCAGCCCTTGGCGAACAGCGCGTTCAGGGCGGAAAAAGTCGCCTCGGGGGAGAACTTGGCCGGGCTGGCCTTGCCCTCGGCCAGGTCGCACAATTGGGTCAGGGCGGCGCCCAGATTGGCCTGATAGCCCAGCAGGTCCTGGATCAACTGGGCCGACAGCAAGGTGTCGGCGATGAACAGGTCGATGAATTCCAGCGCCGTCGCCGCCTGGGGTTCGGCGGCCCAGGCCAGCAGGATGTCGATCTTGGCCTGGTACGAGCGCACATCCAGCAGGCGGATGGCCATCAGGCTTTGGGTGGCATAGCCGGCATGCTCGCCGCCCTTGGCCACCTCGGCCATGATCTCGGCGAAGCTCTTGCACAGGGGCGGCTTCTTGGCGGCGAAGGCCCGCGCCCGGGCCAGGATGTCGTCCCACGCCTTGGACAGAAAGTCGCGCCGGGCCTTGGATTCCTCGCCCGTGGCTGCCGCCTGCAAGGTGGCGACGCGGTCGATGGCGGAAAACAGCAGATTGCCCTTGTCGCCGAACCGCTTCAGCTCGGCCCCGGAATGCAACAGCTCGGACGGCGTCACCTGCAGCTCGTCCAGATATTTGCGCACCAGTCGGCCGATGGTCTGGCGCGCCTCGGGCAGGTAGAAATCCCCCAGCTCGCGGCAGATCGGCGCGTCGGAAATGGCCCCTAGCGCCAGGTCCGGCCCCTGGTTCTTGACCTCGCCGGTCTTTTCCAGGACCACGGTCTCGGAATGGCTGCCGTCCAGGCGCTGCCAGTCCTTGACCACGCGGACCGCCGCATGGTTGCCCTTTTGCAGCAGGCTTTCGGCGAAGGCCTTGGCCTGGCCCTCGTCGGCCATGAACTGGGTGACCACCCAGTGCTTGTCTTCCAGGACCTGGACTTCGAACGAAACCCGGGGGTTGCTCATCGGCTACCCCCCGTGGCCAGGCGCTGGGCCAGGGCGCGAGCCTTGGCCACCACCGCCTGGTCGTCGGAACCGGCGGCCCGGTTCAGCCAATAGGCCGCCGAGGTCGGGTCCGCCGGTTGGCCGAAACCGGCCAGCAGCATCAGGCCGTAATTCAGCTGGGCCGCCGCCAGTCCCTGCTCGGCGGCCTGGCGGCACCATTCGGCCGACTGCTCGGGGTCAGGCTGGCCACCCACGCCTTGGCGCAGCATGTTGGACAGGTTGAAGGCGCAATCGCAATCGCCCAACTCGGCGCCCTGACGGTAATAGGCCATGGCCTTGGCGGGATCGGCCGCGACGCCGTGGCCAGCCTCGTACAGGGTGCCCAGGGCGAACAGGGCCGCCACCTCGCCATGGGCGGCGGCCTTGGCGTACCATTGCGCCGCCACCGCCGCATCGGCCGGGCAGCCGCGCCCGGCGCGGATCATGTTGCCCAGGTTGAACTCGGCCGGACCGTCGCCCTTGTGGGCGGCGGCCAGATACCAGCGCAGCGCTTCCTTGTCGTTCTTGCGGGTGCCCAGCCCCAGATCGATCATCACCGCCAGCGAATAGGCGCCGCGCACGTCGCCCTGGTTGGCCGCCTTGGTGTACCAGGCCACCGCTTCCACCTCGTCGGCCTCGATTCCCAGTCCCTGGCGATAGACATTGCCCAGCAACACCTGCGCCGTGGCATCGCCGGACGCCGCCGCCGCCCGCACCGCGTCAAGGTCGCCGACCGCGTCCAGGTCCAGCGGATCGGGGTCGGGATCGGGCAGCCGGACCGGGGCGTCGAAGCCGCCGTCATTGGTGCCGGCCGGTTTCAATCCGTCCAGCAATTCCTCGAGACTGGGGGCGGCGCGCCGCACCGGGGCAGGGGCCTCGGGCAGGCGAATGGTGATGTCGGCCCCGTCCTGGGCCATCAGCGCCAAGGAATGGCGGGCGCCGGCATGCCCGCCATCGGCGGCCGCGTTCAGCCAGCCGGCCGCTTCGCGCGGGTCGCGGGGGACCTTCAGACCCAGGCGGAAGGCTTCGCCCAATTGGAAGGCGGCGGCACCATCGCCGGCCTGGGCGGCCCGGCGAAGGGCGATGATATGATCGGGTTCCCTGGCCATCTCCGCCCCCCGGGATCGGTCGTTGCCCACACGCATGAAGGATGCCCGATCCCCCCATCTTCGCCAACCAAAGAAAAGGCCGGCCCCCATTCTGGGGACCGGCCGAAAGTGTGCGCGAAGAAGGTTTATCGCTTGATGTTGACCAGTTCGTCCAACATCTCGTCGGCGGTGGTGATGATCTTGGCCGCCGCCGAATAGGCGCGCTGGGTGACGATCATGGTGGTGAATTCCGAGCCGATATCGACGGTCGAGGCTTCCAGCGACGCCGCGTTGACCGAGCCGGCACCGGCCGAGCCCGCGGTGCGCAGCGTCGGCTCGCCCGAATTGTCGGTCGAGATGAAGACGTTACCGGTCAGGCTGTCCATACCGTTGGGGTTGACGAAGGTCGCCACCGGGATCTGGAAGACCGGGCGGGTCACGCCGTTGTCGAACAAGGCGGTGACGATGCCGTCGGTACCGATCGAGACGCCGGCGAAGTTGCCGAACTTGGCGCCGTTCTGGCTCCAATAGGCCAACTGATAGGCGCCGTTCAGCTGGGTCATGCCGTCCGACAGGTTCAGGTTGCCCAGGAACACGCCGATCGAGTCGGTGCCCGACATGTCTTCCGAACCGTTGGCCCAGTCGATGTCGGCATAGGCGACGTTGATTTCCTTGGGCGTGCCGTCGCCGTTGAATTCGATGGCGTCTTCCGAGGTGCCGCCGGTGATGTTGATGGCCGACACCGTGAAGGTGTCCGAATTGGTGATGTCCTGCCCCTGCTTGGTGGCGGGGTTGCCATCGGACAGGTCCAGGGTGTCCAGGCCGGCGACCACCAGGTCGTCGGTGGCGTCGCGCTGGCGGAAGATCATCGAGTTGGTGCCGGCCAGGCGCTCGGCATAGGTGATGCCGTCGGTGGTCTTGGTGACCGGCACGGCGGCGGTGGTGGTCGTACTACTGTTGGTCCAACTGGCGAAGTCGCCGGTCGAGGTGCCCAACATGGTGAAGCTCATGGCGTCTTCGCTGTAGACGTACAGCCGATTGCCCTGGTTTGCAGCCTTGAGACCCAGCGAGCTGAAGGTGGTGTTCGAATTCAGCGCCGTGGCTGCCGACGCGGCGGTCAGACCATCCAACTCGGCCGCGCTGTTGAAGTTATAGGTGGTGCCGTTGACCGAGATGTTCAGCAGGTTGCCGGCACCGATGGCGGCGCCGACATCGTTGTAAAGCGAGTTGTATTCCAACTGGAACGCCTTGTTGACGTCAGCCGCCAGGCTGTCGACGAAGGCGCCGGTGTTGGCCGCCGAGGACGGGTTGGTGTAGAAGGTGCCGGCGGTGGCCCCGTCGGTACCGGTGTCGGTCTCGAAGGTGTAGGTGGTGCCGTTGATGGCCATGGTCATCGAGCCGGTGGTCTGCGGCAGGCCATTGAAGTCCAGGCGTCCCATCGCCGAATAGATCGTGCTGCTATCCTTTTTCAGGTGCATGCTCTTGGCGCCTTCCGGCGGGATGCCTTCGACGTCCCAGCGGTTCTGCGCGATCTTCTCCCAGGTGAACTGCACGGTGGCGTCGCCGCCCAGGCTGTCATAGATGGTCACCGGCTGCTTGAACAGGTCGCCGACCTCGGCGCCGTTGGGCAGGTTGGCGCCCATGCGCAGGTTGCGGGTCTGCGAGGCGGTGCCGCCGACTTCGTTCATGTTCAGCGGCCGCAGGTGGGTCGCCGACACGATGTTGTCGTTGATGTACGAGGTGTCGCCGCTATCGTCCTTATAGGCCTTCATGTAGACGTCGTTGCCGACGGTGACCTTCGAGGCCTGGGTCGAATTGTCCCAGCCCATCAGGGTCCAGCCTTGCATGAACCAGCCCGACACGTTCTGCAGATAGCCTTCGCTATCGACCTTGAACGAACCGGCGCGGGTATAGGCGAACATGTCGCCGTCCTGCGGGTGGGCGGCTTCGTTGACCACGAAGAAGCCCTGGCCGGACAGGCCGATGTCGGTCGCCGAGCTGGTCGCCTGCAGCAGGCCCTGGATGTCGATGCCGGCGCGCGGCTTCGATTGCACGCCACCAGGCGAGTATGCGGTGAGTGACGTCTGCTTGGTCACCAGCGTCTGGAAGTTTACCTTCGTGCCCTTGTAGCCGATGGTGTTGACGTTGGTGATGTTGTCGGAGATCGCGCCCATGGCCGACGACTGAGCCGCCAGACCAGACACACCCGCGAACAAAGCGCCGTACAAGCTCATGGTACCCTCCTAATCCCGGCCAGTCTTATTGAAGGCTGGCGGTGTCGCGCACGGTCAGCACCTTATCGATGGTGGTGACCACCTTGCCCATGGCAAGGAGCGTTTCTGTGCTATCCGAGGCAACGTCGGTGACCTTGCCGTAAACCGTGATGGCGCTTTCCATCGACTCGCCTTCGCCGTTCATCGCCACCACCTGCACGGTGTAGGCGCCGTCGGTCAGCTTGTTGCCGTTGGTGTCTCGACCATCCCAGCTCGCCTCGTGGCGGCCCGAGGTGGTTTCGGCCGGCAGGTTGGCGACAACCTTGCCCGAGGCGTCCTTGATGACCAACGCGGCGCTGCGGGCTTCTTCCCCCAGGGTGTAGCTGAAGTTGGCCTTGCCGTCCTGCAGCGGAACCTGGCTGCTCTCGGTCTCGATGGTCTGGCCGATATAGGCGATGGCCTGGGCCTTCAAATTGACCTGGCCGACACCGATCAGCTTTTCCAGATTGGTGTTGGCGGCGATCTGCTGCTCGACGTTGGCGAACTGGACCAGCTGGTTGGTGAACTCGTTCGAGTCCATCGGCGACAGCGGGTCCTGGTTCTTCAGCTGGACGGTCAGCATGGTCAGGAAGGTGTCGAAATTCTCGGCCAGCTTCTTGCCGGATGCCAGCGACTTGCTGGTGTCGGCGGCTGTAAGGCCGGTGGTGTCGATGGCGGTAGTCATCGGGGTGCTCCTTAGACCTGGATGTCGACGCCGGAGCGGTTGCCGGCGAAGCGCCCTTGCGCCTGCTGCGCGGCGCCCGAGGCGGTGGCGTCGAGTCCGGTGGGGGCGCCCTGGCGACGGCCGCGGCCGCGACCCTGGGCATTACCTTCCTGGGCGCTCTGCTGCGATCCTTCGCGCAGGTTGAAGGTCAGCGAGCCCGCCTCGGTCTTGTACCCGGCGTCCTCGAGAGCCTTTTCCAACCCGCGGGAGTCCTTTTGCAGGATGGCCAGGGTTTCCTTGTTGTCGGCGGTGACGGTGCCCGAGACGCGGCCGTCCTGGGCCAGGTCCAGCTTGACCTCGATGGCGCCCATCTCGACCGGCTTCAGCTGGATCTTGATGGTATCGACACCGTCCTTGGCCTGCTTGGCGATCTGGACGTTGACCTGGTCCATCACCTGCTGCTGCAATTGCTGCGGCTGGCGCGGGGCGTGCGGGGCCTGCGGGGCCTGGGCCTTCGAGGCGGCCTGCGTGCCGGACGGGCCGTTCAGACCGGCGACGGCCTGGCCCGATTGCTGGCCCTGCGAGGTCTGCGGCTGGTTCGAGGCCTCGATCTGGGCGGCCAGGGCGGCGATGAAGGGCTTGGCCTCGGCGGCCTTGCCCTGGGCGGAAGCCGCATTGTCCAGGGCCGGATTGGCGGCGATCTGCTGGCCGGCATTGTTGGTGCCCTGGCCCGAGGCGCCGTTGTTGCCGGCCGGGGTCTGGGCCAAGGCCAGCTGTTCCGGGGTCAGGCCGACATCCTGGGCCATCAAAAGGTCCAGCGACGAAGCGGCATCGGTGGTGGCGGCGGCGGTCTGGACCTGGACCTTGACGGCGACGCGGGCGGCCGTGCCGGCCAGCATGTCGGCCAGTTGGTCGGCCTGGTCCTGGGCGGCCTGGTCGATCGCCATATCCTCGGCGCCGTCCTTGGCCTTGCTCTTGCCGGTCTTGGCGGCGGTCGAGGCCAGGGCGGCAAATTCTGCCTGACCGGCTTCGTCGGCGTCGGACTGGGCGGTATCGTCGGTGTCGGCGGCCCCATTGTTGACGATCGGGCCGGCCAGGTCGGCATCATCGTCTTTGGTCACCACCTGGGCGGCTGCGACCTCTTCGACCTGTTCGACGTCCACGACGTCCTGAGCGACCGGCTGGATCGCCACGGCGACCACCGGGGCCTCGATGACATCGACGGTCTCGGTCTCGACCGCGACCACCTCTTCCGGGGCGGATTGGGTCAGATCGTCGTCGGCGCTGGTGTCGAGCTTGGCCTGCTCTTCCGGGGCCGGGGCGGTGTCGGCCTTGGCTTCCGGCTTCGAGGTGGTCGGCTCGGGGCGGCTCGAAGCCTCGGCTTCCTTGCGGGGCGCCGGGCGGCTGGATTCCTTGGGCGCGGGCCGTTCGGCCTTTTCCGGGGCCTTGGCCGGGCGGGCCTCGGGGGCCGGACGGTCGAAGCTGGCCTTCATGGCGCTTTCGGCGTTGGGCTGCGTCGCCGCGACCGAATAACGGCCGCCCGACGATTGCAGGGCAGCGGCGAAGGCGTCGGCGGCGGTCTGGGCCTTGGAGCCCGAGGCAGGGGTCATATTGGCCTGCTCGAACGCGCGCTTGTTGATCGAATATACCGTCATGGTCCGGTTCCCCGTAAATGGAGCCTTTGGCAGCCTTTCCTTCGCAATAGGCGTGCCAGACCGTGCCAATAGGCCTAGTGTGCTGAAAAACAACGATAAAAAATTTCACGGGGTGTCGTTGGCATGGTGCCGACCGGGAAAAACTTGCCGAGAGGGGGCAGGGATTGCCGGGCTTAATCCGGATCGGACTCGTCGGCCTTGGCCATGTTCATGATGCCGACGCCCATGCCGACGCTGCCGAAGGTGACGAACAGGCCGAAGAAGAACAGCACCAGGACCAGGATCGGATGGCTGGACGACAGCGCCAGCGTGCGCAGATGGCCCAGGTCGATGGCCAGGGTGCCGATGCCGAAGGCGGCTCCGGCCGACAATCCGTAGACCAGATGGGCGCCTAGATAGCCCAGGGCTTCCTTCGCCTTGCGATCAAGCGGCATGGCATGGTCCTTATCGCCCGCGGGGAAAAGTCCCTCGGCTTCGCCTCGGTGTACTTTATGAATCACCGTGAGAAAGTACACCGAGCGAAGCGAGGGACTTTCTTACGGCTGATCTCACACCCATTCGCGCAGGATGGCCACCAGGGGGATGTCGGCGGGCGGCATCGGCATGTCGCCCATGCGCGCGGGTCGCACCCATTTCAGTCCCTGGCCTTCCTTGGCGATCGGGCTTCCTTTCCATGTGCGCACGGCATAGAGCGGCATCAACAGGTGGAAGGTGTCGTAATCGTACGAGGCAAAGGCCAAGGGCGCCAGACAGCTTTCGCCGACGTCGATACCCAGCTCTTCGTGCAGTTCGCGGATCAGGGCGGCTTCCGGGGTCTCGCCGTCATGGACCTTGCCGCCGGGGAATTCCCACAGGCCGGCCATCATCTTGCCGGGCGGCCGGCTGGCCATCAGCACCCGGCCGTCGGTGTCGATCAGCGCGGCCGCCGCGACCAGCAGCATCGGCCGCGCCGCGTGGGTGGCCGTCCACTGGTCGGCGGTCAAGGCGAAGCGGGGCGACACCACCGAGCACCCGCGCGAGGCCACGGCGCATTGGCTGTGGCCGTCGGGCAGGAAGCCGGCCTTGCCCAGGACGGTCTTGGACGCCGGATTGTCGGGATGGACCATCGCCCACAGCCGATTGATGCCCAGATCGGCGAACAGGTGGCGGGTCAGCCGGCGAAGCGCCTCGGTGGCGTAACCCTGGCCCCAGGCCTCGCGGGCCACCCAATAGCCCAGTTCGGCCGAGCCGTCGCAATCCATGGTGAAGCCGATGGCGCCGATCACCTGTTTGTCGGTGGTCCGCTCCATCGCCAGGCCGGCGCCTTGGCCCAATTGGCGGCGCTGTTCCTGCAGCAAGATGAAGGCGTGGGCGTCGGTCTCGTGATAGGGATGCGGGATGTTGGCGGTGTATTTCGCCATGTCCCAATCGTCGAGAACCGCCGCCAGCCGGGGCGCGTCGGCATGGGTGAACGGGCGCAGGCGCAGCCGGGCGGTGGCCAGCGCCGTGCCGGCCCACACCGTCCCGGCCGACCAGCAGCCCGCTTCCTCGGTCACGTCCGGTATGACCCGTTGATGTCGATATAGGCGTGGGTCAGGTCGCAGGTCCACACCGTGGCCTTCGACCGGCCGACGCCCACGTCGGTCTCGATGACGATGTGGCTGCCCTTCATGTGGGCGGTCACCGGAGCCTCGTCATAGCCGGGCACCACCTCGCCGTCGCGGGCGACCTGGACGCCGCCGATGCGGATCGACAGCTTGTCGCGATCGGCCTTTTCGCCCGACTTGCCGACGGCCATCACCACCCGGCCCCAATTGGCGTCCTCGCCGGCGATGGCGGTCTTGACCAGCGGCGAATTGGCGATGGACAGCGCGATGCGCTTGGCCGCGCGCGTGCTGGCGGCCCCGGTCACAGTGACCTCGACGAACTTGGTCGCCCCTTCGCCGTCCTTGACCACCTGATGGGCCAGATCCTTCAGCAGGTCGAACAGCTTGGCGCGGAAGTCCTTGAGGCGCGAGTCGGCCGGATCGGCCACGGGCGCGTGCTTGGCCTGGCCGGTGGCGAACAGCATCAAGGTGTCCGAGGTCGAGGTGTCGCTGTCCACCGTGATGGCGTTGAACGAGCCCTCGACCCCCTTGGACAGCAGGGTCTGCAGCAGGTCGGCCGGCAGGGCGGCGTCGGTGAAGACGTAGGACAGCATGGTCGCCATGTCCGGCGCGATCATGCCGGCGCCCTTGGCGAAGCCGTTGATGGTGACGGTGATTCCGTCGATGCGGGCGGTGCGGGTGGCGCCCTTGGGGAAGGTGTCGGTGGTCATGATGGCCCGCGCCGCCTCGGCCCAGCAATCGCCGGCCAGCTTGGGCTTCACCTGATCCAGGACGGCGGTGATCTTGTCGTCCGGCAAGGTCACACCGATGGTGCCGGTCGAGGCGACGAACACCTCGTGAGCAGCGCAGCCGAAGGTCTTGACCGCGCCGGCGACGGTGCGTTCGACCGAGGCGATGCCGGCCTTGCCGGTGAAGGCGTTGGCATTGCCGGAATTGACGATCAGCACCCGCGCGCTGCCGCCGGCCTGGGCCTGGCGACACCAATCGACCGGGGCCGAGCGGGTCAGCGACCGTGTATAGACCCCGGCAACCGACGTGCCCGGCGCCATTTCGACCACCAACAAGTCGGTGCGCCCCTGATAGCGGATGCCGCAGGCATGGCTCGCCAGACGGATGCCGGCCAGCGGAGGCAGGCTGGGAAACTGGGCGGGAGCCAGCGGCGAAACGGCGTCGGACACGGCGGCTTCTCCTATCCTACTTCTTGGCGGGCGGGTTGGCTTCCAGCGGCTGGCCGTCCGGGGTGAACAGCTTGACCTTGGCCTTGCCGCGCATGTCGGCGACCATCTTCTGGGCGGTTTCCTCGGCCAGCTGCTCGCGGATGGCCGGGGCGGCCTGCTCCAGCGACGGCGCGCTGGCCATGCGGCGCTCATCGACCTTGATGACGTGCCAGCCGAATTGGCTTTTCACCGGGGCCGCCGACAGTTCACCCGGCTTCATGGCGAAGGCGGCATCAGCGAATTCCTTAACCATCTCGTCCTTGGTGAAGAAGCCGAGATCGCCGCCATTGGCCTTGGCCGACGGGTCCTTGGACTTGGTCTTGGCGGTTTCGGTGAAATCGGCGCCCTTCTTCAGGTCGGCCAGCACCGCCTTGGCGGCATCCTCGCCCTCGGTCAGGATGTGGCGGGCGCGCACTTCCTCTTCCGGCTTGAACTCGGCGAGGTAGCGGTCATAGGCCTGCTTGACGGCGCCGTCGGTGATGGCGGCCTTCAGCTTGCGGTTCATCCACGCCTTGACCAGCAATTGCGATTCCAGCTCTTTCAGGGCCTGGCGGACCTGGGGGTCCTTTTCCAGGCCATCCTTGCGGGCCTGTTCGGCGACAAGATAATTGTTGACCGCCATGTCCAGAAGCACAGGATAGGGAGCTTGGGCGGCCATCTGCGGAGGCAGCGAGCGCTGATAGGCGACGATGTCGCTGGTATGCAGCTTGGCCCCATTGATTTCGGCGACCACGGATTCCTTGTCGGCGGCGACGGCCAGACCCGGAACACACAGGCTCAGGACACACAGGCGGGCAAAAGTGGTCTTCATGTTCGAACTTCCTTGCGAGACGGACGGCAACGGCCGGCGACAAGGCGGTTGAACCACAGAAATGCTCCCTCGCACAAGAGGGGCGCGCGCGCTCGATGCAGCGTGCTATGTTTATGGTTGTAAAAGTGGTGGCGGATTCATGACCGACCCGATAAGGAAAAGCCTATCGCTGGCGGTATTGCTGGCGCTGATCTACGCGGTTTTCGGCGTGTTGTGGGTGGTGTCGTCGGATACCATCCTGGCGCTGATGGTCAGCGACCCCGCCCGCATGACCCTGATCCAGACCTGGAAGGGTTGGCTGTTCGTTGCTATCAGTTCGGGATTGATCCTTGCTGTTGGCAATCGTTTGTTGCGTGCTGTCGAGGAATCCGAAGGCCGCTATCGGCTGATGTTCGACGGCAATCCGGAAGCGATGTTGCTCTATGATCCGGCGACCGCCCTGGTGGTCGAGGTCAACCCGGCATTCGGCCGGCTGTTCGGCTATGGCGTCGATGAGATGCGGGCAATTCCGGTCGATACCATTCTGCCTATGTCCGAGCGCGAGCGATTCTCCCGCGAGATCGAGCGGTTGCGCGAATCGTCGTCGGACGAATCGATCTGGCAGGTGATGCGCAAGGACGGTTCGTTGTTCGAGGTCGCCTCGCACGGGCAGGGGGTCTTCATCAAAGGCCGTCTGTTGCGGCTGGTTCGCATCTCGGACGTCACCGCCCGGCTGCGCTCCGAGCGGGAACTGATCCGTGCCCTGGGCGAAGTCGCCGCCGGCAATGACCGCCTGCGCGAGTTGGGCCATGCGGTGTCGCACGACCTGCAAGAGCCGTTGCGTCAGGTCGGCAGTTTCGTCCAATTGCTCGATCGCCGCTATTCCGAGCGTCTGGACGACGAGGCCCGGCAATTCATCGCCTATGCCGTCGAGGGCGTGAAGCGGTTGAAAAGCCTGATCGGCGATTTCGAGCGGTTCGTCGAGCCGTCTTCGGCGATTCGCCAGACCGTGCCGGTCCGAACCGTGGTCGATCAGACCGTCCAGGATTTGCGGCTGTCGATCGACCGCGCCGCCGCCGACATCCAGATCGGGGATCTGCCGGTGATCCAGTCCGATCCCGGCAAGTTGGCGGTGATCTTCCACGCCCTTTTGGAAAACGCCCTCAAGTTTCGCGCCGGCGACAGGCCCTGCCGCATCAGCGTTTCCGCCGAACAGGGCGAGGCCGAAATCATCTTCCGCGTCACCGACAACGGAATCGGCGTCGAAGCCGGCCTGGGCGAGGACATCTTCGCCTTGTTCCGCCGCCTGCACACCCGCGACCGCATTCCCGGCAACGGCAGCGGGTTGGCCCTGGCCCGCAAGTTGACCGAGGCTTTGGGCGGCCGAATCTGGGCCGATCCGGCGGTTGGCGGCGGTTCGGTGTTTTCCTTCACCATTCCGCGGGTGCCGGTCTAGTTCCAACGAACTACGCCGCAGAGTCCCTACAATCAAAAGGGTTGAATGCGGCCGTGCCGCTATGCCTTTGCGCCCTGGCCCCGGCCGGCGGCGGCGACTAGTCTGGTGAATACGAAAGGCGCCCCCATCCGGGAGGCGCCTTCATTTTTAAGAATAAGAAAGGAGGCGGACAATGAACATGCAATCCGTCCGCTGCGGTTGGCAAATTGGCAAGGGGGGCGAGAACGATCTCGAGGGGCTGCACGACATCTTGGTATGCGCCAGCCGTCGTGGCTGCGGCGACTGCGTCGATTGCAGCGAGAGGGCGTTGGAAATGGTGCTACGGGCGTCGCGCAAGCCCGCCGCGCCGTCGGGGGGCGACGGCGCCGAGCGCTAGTTGCGGCCGCTCATCTGGCCGAATTGCTGGGTGAATTCTTCGCGGACCGACAAGGCGACCGCGTCCCATAGATTGGGGGGGATGGTTCCGGCGCTTTGCCCGCCCATGCCCGTCAGCCCTTGCGCACAGATCCAGTCCGGGCTCACCGTGTGGCCGAACAGGTCATCCCTGGCCAGCGCCTTCATTCCCGCATCGCCGAATTCCTGGGCATGGCTGTTGCCGTAGCGGGCGACCACCGCCGCCTGGCGGGCCAGGCCGCCGACGGCGCGCTTGGCCGAGCGGTCCTGGCAGCGTCCGGCATCGTAATGGCCGCGCATCAGGGCGATCGCATACCATTCCAGGGCGTCATGGGTCCGCCCGGCCGCCAGCAGCCGCCGTGAAAGGTCGAACAGGAAACCCGACGACACCAGGCGTTGGTGAGCCAGACTCCAGTCGATCACCTGGGCATCCTGGGCCGGGCCCATGCGGGCGACTTGGCCGTACAGGTCGGCCTGCTTCAGCCAGTCGGTCGGCGGCGGCACCGGCAGGGGCTGCTCGGCGGCCAGGGCGGCTGGCCCGGCCAGCAGGAAAAGTGCGACGGCAAGGCGGGCAATACGCATCGGCTGGTCCTTGGGCTGGTCAGAACCGCTCGGCCAGGAAGGACTGCACGGCGCTGAACAATTGGCGGCGATTCTTTTCCATCAACAGGCTGTGGGTTCCCTCGCCGACCAGGATATAGCGCCGCTGCGGCGCGCTGGTCAGCAAGGCGAACACCGACAACCCCATGTCGGGCGGCGTTTCCACATCCCATTCGCCCTGGATCACCAAGGTCGGCACCGAGACGCGGCCCGGCTCCCACATCGGCTTTCCGGCGGCCCAGAACCGGTAGAAATCGGCCACCGGCCCATTGGGAACCCGCAAGATTCCGGGCAGCGGGTCCACCTCTTCCAGGGCGTTCAGCCAGGCCTTGCCGATCGCCTCGGGGATCAGGTCCCGCCGCTCCTTTTCTGGCGCCGATTGCCGCCACCTTTCCTTGACGGTGGACAAGGCGACCTCGCGCCACGCCCCCAAATTGTCCGGCGCGCCCGCGGGCGGCGGGGTGTCGGACAGCCATTGCGGCGAATACAGCACCAGCCGATCGACCTTGGCCCCGGCCCGCACCGCATAGGACCCGGCCAGGGTGGCGCCCCACGACCAGCCGACCAGGACCAGCTTGTCCAGGCCCCGGCGCGACAGGATGTACTCGACCGCCTTATCGACGTCGCGCAGCGCGGTCTGGGTATCGACCGCCGGCGGGTTGGCCTCGGCCGGCTGGTCGAAGCTGGGCGGGCGGCTGGATTTGCCGTAGCCGCGGATGTCCAGGGCATAGACGTCATAGCCACGCTGGGCCAGGAAATCCATCCAGCTGCCGTTTTCCAGCGGCACGTCGAAGGTGGCGCCGCCGGGGAAGGTGGCGCCGTGCAGGAACAACACGGTGCGGTCGGCCTGGTGCGGCGCGTAATAATCCTTGGGATGCTTGTTGTGCAGCGCCAGGCGGATGCCGTCGTCGCGGGCGTCGAAGCTCAGCTCTTCCGTCACCAGGGACGACAGCGGCAACAGGGTCTGGGCGGCGACCGGGCACGCCAGGGCGGCCAAGACCAGAATAGCGACGAAGACGCGAACCAACATCTGGGCTTCCTCCCGGGGCGACCACGCCGGCATGATGGGCGAGGCGGCCATGCCCCGTCAATCCAGGGTCAGCCCGTATAGACCGTGGGGTCGGGCACGCCGGCCTGTTCGAAGCCCTTGCGGCGCAGGCGGCAGGAATCGCAGCGGCCGCAGGCGCGGCCCAGCTGGTCGGGGTCGTAGCAGGAAGAGGTCAGGGCGTAATCGACCCCCAGCTCGACCCCTTTGGCGATGATCTGGGCCTTGGTCAGATCGATCAGCGGGGTGTGGATGGTCAGTTTGTGGCCTTCCACCCCGGCCTTGGTCGCCAGGTTGGCCATGCGCTCGAAGGCGGCGACATATTCCGGGCGGCAATCGGGATAGCCGGAATAATCGACGGCGTTGACGCCGACGAAGATGTCGAAGGCTTCCAGCACCTCGGCCCAGGCCAGGGCGAAGGACAGCATGATGGTGNCAGGGCGAAGGACAGCATGATGGTGTTGCGCGCCGGCACGTAGGTCACCGGGATGCCCCCGGCGATGGTCGCATCGTCGCGATCCTTGGGGACGTCGATGTCGGCGGTCAGCGCCGAGCCGCCGAAGGCCCGCAGGTCGATCTCGGCGACCCGGTGGCTTGCAGCGCCCAGGGCGGCGGCGACCCTGGCGGCGGCGGCCAGTTCGACCGCGTGGCGCTGGCCATAGCGGAACGACAGCGCCCAGCATTCGAAGCCGGCCTTCTGGGCCATGGCCAGCACGGTGGCGGAATCCAGCCCGCCCGACAGCAAGACGACGGCGCGCCGTGTCATCGGCTACAGCGAGAAATGCGACTGCACGAAGGCGTCGATCTCGGCCTCGGCCCAGCCCTTGGCGGCCAGATCGGCGCGCACGGCGGCGATGTCGATGTTGGGCCAGGTGTGGCAGCTGTCCACCGTGTGCTTGTCGGCGTCCATGATGCGGAAATCGTAGGGCCGGCTTTCGCTTTGGAAGACGTCGTAATACAGCACCTGATCGACGGCGTTGTCGGGCAGATAGGTCAGGATGCGCGGCTTCAGGGTGTAAAGCTCTTCCGGGCCCTTGATGAATTCGGTGGCGGCGATGATCACCTCGTCGCCGGCCTGGCAGGTGCGGGCGGCGGCGCCGTTCAGGATGCAGCAGCGCGAGCCGGGCTGACCGAAGATCACGTAGGTCGACAGCCTGGCCCCGGAATTCTTGTTCCAGATATCGACGAATTCCATGGGATAGATGCCGGCCAGCGCGCACTGTTCGGGATCCAGGGTGATGGAACCGTGATAGTTCAGGTCGGCGCTGGTGACGCGGATGCCGTGCAGCTTGGCGCGAATGACCTTCATCATGACAAGAATCCCAAGGAAAAGTGCGGCGGTCGTTGCGGGGGAGATAGCGTCTCGGGCACAGGAAAGCAACTCAATCTTGAGCGCTGGCCTCGGGTAAAACAATTCTATTGATTTCACAGGGCGCGAGACTCAGTATCTCGGGGTTGATTCCACCCTGGACCCACGAGATATCGGTTATGGACGCCCAGAAGCTTGCCAAGGTGCTGGCGCTGGCCGCCTCGGACAACGATTCCGAGGCGCTGCACGCGTTGCGGACGGCCAAGCGCCTGCTGGAAAGCCAGGGGGCCGATTTCGTCGAACTGGCGCGCCGCGTCGCCGACCCCAAGGGCGGCACCGCCGAGGCGCTGGAAGACGCGGTGTTCGACTTGCGTAACGAGGTGCGCCGCCTGCGGGCCGAGAACGAGCGCCTGCGCCAGATCGGCCCGGGCACCCTACCGCCCGAGGCCAAGCCCGAGCCGCAAGGCTTCCAGGACGCCGCGCGCGAGGCCGCCGCCGGCATCCGTCTCAGGGCCGAACTGGCCCGGATGACCGAAGAGCTTGAGGTCGCCCGCACCGAGATGCTGCGCCTGAAATCCCACGAGGCGACCATGCACGACCAGTTCCGCGAGGCGCTGGCCGAGGCCGGCAAGCTGGGTGTGCGCCTGTCCGAGGCCGAAAGCCGGCGCATGCGCCTCGAGGCCGAGAACCGTCGTTTGTCGCACGCCAACCATGCCCTGAAAGTCGAGCTGGACGAGTTGCTGGCCCAGCGCCATCACGCCGCCGCCCAACTGGTCGCCCACGAAGTCCGCCAGGAGCTGGAAGGCAAGAAGCCGCGCAAGACCCGCTCGAAGCTGAAGGATTCCGCGGGCCAGTACGCCCTGCTGTAGGGATCATGGAACCCCGCCCCAGCCTGTGGATGCGTGCGGTCGCCGTCTGCCGCGCCGAACTTCGCCATCTGACCACCATCCATCCTACCGACCGGCCGTGGGAATTGCCGGTCGGCGCCGCTATCGCCACCGGCCTGCCCTTGTTCATCGGCGCCTTCTTCGACCGGTTGGATTTCGGCCTGGCCTCGTCGCTGGGCGGATTGTGCTTCATGTACCTGCCGGCGACGGCCTTGTCGCACCGGATGGTGATGCAGATGGCCTGCGCCTTCGGCCTGATCGCCTGCTACGCCCTGGGTGTGACAAGCCAGTTCGTGCCGTTCCTGGCGGTGCCGGTGCTGACCTTCGCCGCCATTCTGGTCACCATGGTCTGCCGCTTCTACGGGGTCGGCATGCCCGGCAGCCTGTTCTTCGTGATGGTCGCGGCCATCGGCGCCGATCTGCCGGTCACCGCGCTGGAGGTGCCGGCCCGCGTCGGCCTGGTGGCCATGGGGGCGGTGCTGGCCTGCCTGATCGGCTTTCTTTACAGCATCCACGTCCTGCGCCGCCGGGCGCCGCACCAGCCGCCGCCGCCGACCGCCTCGTTCGATTTCGTGGTGTTCGATTCGGTGGTGATCGGACTGTGCGTCGGGCTGTCGGTCGCCGTGGCCCGGGGATTGGGCGCCGAGCAGGCCTATTGGGTGCCGGTCAGCTGCCTGGCGGTGATCCAGGGCGCGTCGTTGCGGGCGGTGTGGACCAAGAAGCTGCAGCGTATCCTGGGGACCTCGGCCGGCCTGCTGCTGACCTGGGGCCTGTTCCTGCTGCCGCTGGGGCCGTGGACCATCGCGCTGACCATGACCGTCCTGATCTTCATCATCGAGACCATGGTGGTCCGTCATTACGGCCTTGCCGTCATGTTCATCACGCCGCTGACCATCCTGCTGGCCGAGGCCACCACCATGGGGCAAGGCCCGGCGGCGGATTTGATGCAGGCGCGGCTGTTCGACACCGTGCTGGGCGCGTTCGTCGGATTGCTGGGCGGCATCGCCCTGCACAGCCCGCGCTTTCGCGGGGCCGCGGGCGGCGCGATGCGACGTCTGATTCCGGCCCGCTTTCGCGGCGGATCAGCGCCTGAGCCAGCGGCGGATACGGGCACGGACCTCGCGGCCCGAGGGGAATAGCGGCAGTTTCGGCTTGTCGATCTCGGTGGGCTCGGTGGCCAGGCCGATCTCGGTGATGGAATCGTGAGGACCCAGGGCGCGCACGATCAGTTCCACCTCGCCCAGGCCGACCCGGTCGCCGATGCCGGGATAGCTGCCCAGGGTCTCGCGCATCCACTGCGCCACGGTGACGTCTTGCGAATCGGGCGGCATGGCCAGCCCGTACAGCAGGCCCAGATCGGACATGCGGGCATGCGGGTCGATGGGAAAGTCGCCGAAGAATTGGCGGTCGGCCTCGGCGGCGTCGGCATGGCTGGCGAACAGGCGGTCCAACTGGGACAGGCGTTCGGGGCGGGCGAACAGCCATACCAGATCGCCCGGCTTCAAGGCGTGCATCGACGCCCCCAGGAAGGAATGGCCGTCGCGCACCACCAGTGACGGGCGCGCCCAACTGGGCAGTTTGTGGCCGCGCGCCACCAGCGAATCCGGCACGATGCGGTAAGACACCAATTCGTGGCGGGTGCCGGGGATTTCCAGCTCGACGCGCTCGACCGGGCCGATCCGGCGCGGCACCACCTGGCCCAGCCAGCGGGCCACGGGCGCGATGGTCCAGCCCTGCAGGGCCAGCGAGACCAGCACCACCATGAAGGTGACGTTGAAGAACAGCCGGCCGTTTTCCATGCCGGCCACCATCGGCAGGATCGACAGCAGGATCGACACAGCGCCGCGCAGGCCGATCCAGGCGACGAAGGCGGTTTCGTTGCGGTTCATGCGAAAGGGCAGCAAGCCGACCCACACCGCCACCGGGCGGGCGACGAACATCAGCACGAAGGCCACGCCCAGGCTGGGCAGGATCAGCGGCAGGAATTGCGACGGCGTCGCCAACAGGCCCAGCGCCAGGAACATGGCGATCTGCGCCAGCCACGAGGCGGCGTCCTGGAAGCGGCGCATGGTGTCGGGGGCCGACAGTCGGGCATTGCCGGCCAGCAGGCCGGCGACATAGACGGCCAGGAAGCCCGAGCCGCCGATCAGGGCGGTGGCGGCCATCAGCATCAGCGCCATCGACAGGGCGGCGACCGGCAACAGGCCGCGCTCGATGCCCAACCGGTTGACGGCGGCGATGATCAGATAGCCGCCGCCCAGGCCGGCGATCAGCCCGATCCCCACCTCCATGGCCAGGTGGCCCAGGATGAAGGCGACCAGATCGTCGCCGCCGCCGCCGGTCAGGACCCGGATCATGACGATGGTCAGGAAGATGGCCATCGGGTCGTTCGAGCCCGATTCCACTTCCAGGATCGAGCGGACGCGATCGCGGACATGGATGCCGCCGACGCGCAGCAGGAAGAACACCGCCGCCGCGTCGGTCGAGGCGACGATGGCGCCCAGCAGCAATCCCTGCGGCCAATCCAGCCCCAGCAGGTAATGGCCGGGCACCGCCACGATCGCAGCCGTCAGCACCACGCCGACCGAGGCCAGCGACAAGGATGGCAGCGCCGCCTGGCGCACGCTTTTCAACGGGGTATGGAAGCCGGCGTCGAACAGCACGATGGCCAGGGCCACGGTGCCGATGGCATAGGCGGTGCCGACATCGTCGAAGCGGATGCCGCCCAGCCCGTCCTCGCCGGCCAGCAGGCCGACGGCCAGGAACACCAACAGCAGCGGCGCGCCGACCCGAAAGGACAGCAGGCTGGAAAAGATGGAAAGGGTCACCAGACCCGAAAGAACCAGCAAGGTGATGTTCAGACTTTCGATCACCCGGTTTGGCTCCTTTAGCCGAGGTTGATGCCTCCCTCTTTTACCAGCTTACGGTCACTTGTGATAGAAACCGGCCCCGACCACGTGGTCGCCGACCTGGACGACATACGAGGTCTTGTTTTCCAACTTGCCGGTGGTCGGGTTCTTCCACAGATAATCGACGGTGGCGGTGCCGTCGCGCTTGGCCTTCTTGACGATTTCCTGAACCACCTTCAGGCCGGCGGCGTCGGTCATCTCCCAGGCGTTCTGGCCGGTGCGCTCCGGCCGGTAGCCGGTGGCCCGATAGACCCCCTTCTTGTCGAAGGCGAACAGGTAAAGCTCGCCCCGGATCCATTTGCCGGCCGGGTCGTTGAAATCGGCGAAAGCCTTGTCGGGGCCGACCGCCTTGATATGGGCGACGCCTTCGTCAACCAGGGCCTTGGCCTGGTCGAAGGTGTGGCGCGGAGCCTCGGCCTTGGCCGGTTCGGGCACCAGGTCGGCGGCGAAGGCGGGGGCACCGCCCAGAACCGCCGCTCCGACCACCAACACCGCCAGAATCTTAACGAAAGCCATCACCCACACTCCCCGCAACGAAAAATCTTGCCCAATTCTAATATACCCTTTGCTGCACTGCAATCACCCGACGCCGTTGGCCTTCAGCCAGGCCTGCAACTGCATCCAGCCATCCTTGGCCGGCTCGGCCCGATAGCTGGGGCGGTAATCGGCGTGGAAGGCGTGGGGGGCGCCGTCATAGACCTTGATCTCGGTCTTGACCTTGGCCCCCTTCAGGGCGGCGCGCATCTTCTCGACCGAGTCCGGCGAGATGCCCTGGTCGGCGCCGCCGTAAAGCCCCAGCACCGGGGCCTTGAGCTCGGCGGCGATATCGACCGGATGCTTCGGGCTGTTGGCCGAGGCATCGCCGACCAGACGGCCATACCACGCCACGCCGGCCTTCAGCATGGGATTGTGGGCGGCGTACAGCCAGACGATGCGCCCACCCCAGCAAAAGCCGGTGATGGCCAGCTTCTTGGGGTCGCCGCCGGCGCTTTTGGCGGCCCAGGTGGCGACGGAATCCAGGTCGGCCAGCACCTGCTCGTCGGGAACCGAGGCGACGATGGTCTTCAACAGGGTCGGAATGTCGGAAATCTTCGAGGGATCGCCCTGGCGGACGTAAAGCTCGGGGGCGACGGCCAGATAGCCCAGCTTGGCCAGGCGGCGGCAAACGTCGCGGATATGTTCGTGCACGCCGAAGATTTCCTGCACCACCATCACCGTGGGCAGCGGGCCGGTGGCCTCGGCCGGGCGCGCCGCATAGGCCGGAAGCGAACGGTCGCGGGCCGGGATCAGGACGTCGGCCGTCTCCAGGCCGGCGGTGTCGGTGACGATGGCCTCGGCCCTGGCCGGCCCGGCGGCCAAGGCGAAGCCGGTGGCGGCCAGGGCGGTGCCGACGAACCCGCGGCGGCTGAAATCGGGATTAAGGCTCTTCAGATCGGCCAGCATGCGGACATCCTCCCCAGGATTGAATTGTGGCGACCAGTGTGAACTGGTTATGGGCGCCTGAAAAGGCAAGTCGGCATCGCTTGACCTTTGTCAGGTCGGGGCTGGTTCGTTCGCGGTAGGCTGTCGCGCGAAACCCGGAAGGAACCACCATGCCTCGCATTACCCTTGCCCTCGTCTTTGCCGCCGGCTCAGCCGCCGCCGCCGACTTTTCCTGCCCCAGCATGGCCGACATCGTCCAGGTCGGCTCGTGCCCGACTGAATCTGAGATGAAATGGGGATTTTCCGGCTATTGCAGCGACAATGCCCGCATGTACGACAAGGACGGCAAGGATATCTGCACCGACATCGAGCGCTACAAAGAGGCCAAGAACGTCTCGCTATGGGAAGCCGGCCCGTTCCAGGGCTATCTGTCCTGCACCGCCCCGCAAGACTCCCTGAAAGCGGCCAAGCTGGACGATGTGGGAATCGGCAAGGCCGGGGCGATCACCCGCGTCGTCTGCCGCTATGAGGGCGGCCACGAAATGGTGATGCGCACCCGCGCGCCGTGCACCCGCCAAGGCGACAAGGCCGTCTGCGGGGATTAGCGGATTCCGAACTGCGAAATCCGCGCCAAGCCCGCGCGGCGTTGAGCGTGCCCGGGACGGGCCATACGGACAAATTCCAGAGCCGATTTCGATTGAACGAAATCGGCTCTGAGGGTCAGCTGCCGACCGGGCCGCCATCGTCCTTGGTGATGGCGACGATGGCCGGCCGGGGCGGCAGGTCGGGCCGGAAATCCGGCCAGCGGGTCGAGGGCCGGTCGAAGGTGGAATCCTTGTCCTCGCCGGGATGCTGGACGGCGACGAACAGCGTGCGGTTGTCGGGGGTGAAGGCCGGGCCGCACATCTCGGCGTCGCGCGGGACGCCATAGAAGAACTTGACCAGCGCCCGGCCGGGGCCATCGACGTCGCAGGCATAGATGCCGTCGGGAATGGCGTTGGTGCGCTGGTGCGAGCCCTGGTCGCTGGAAATCCACAGCCGCCCGCGATTGTCGAAGGCGCAATTGTCGGGTGCCGACAGCCAGGCGCCATAGGTCTCGTTGGCCGGGTGATAGGTGGCGCCGTCGGCGCGCCGGCCGGCCAGGAACAGGATTTCCCAGCGGAAGCGCTCGGCGTCGTGGCGGCCGATCCGGCCCTTGCCGGCGCCGGGCGGGGTCAGTTCCAGCACATGGCCATGGCGGTTGTCGGCGCGGGGATTGGCCCCGTTCACCTGCTCGGGCTTTCGCTGGCTGTTGTTGGTCAGCATGACGTAGACGCGGCCGTTGGCCGGATTGGTCTCGACATCCTCGGGCCGGTCCATGGGGGTGGCCCCGACCAGATCGGCGGCACGGCGCGCGTCGATCAGCACGTCGGCCTGGCTGGCGAAGCCGTTGGCCGGGGTCAGCTTGCCCTGGCCCCACACCAGCGGCAGCCAGGTCATGGTGCCGTCCTTGTCGAAGCGGGCCACCGAAAGCGTGCCGTGATCCAGCAGGCCGAAATTGGCGCGGCGGTTCTTGCGGTCGATGGGGTCGCGGCTGACGAAGCGGTACAGGTACTCGAACATCTCGTCATCGCCGGTATAGACCACGACGCGGCCGTCGGCCAGGGTCACGCAGGTCGCCGCCTCGTGCTTGAAGCGGCCCAGCGCGGTGCGCTTGACCGGAACCGAGGTGGGGTCGTAGGGGTCGAACTCGACCACCCAGCCGAAGCGGTTGGGTTCGTTCGGTTCCTTCTCGACGTCGAAGCGGTCGTGGAAGCGCGACCAGGCATAGCGGCTTTTGCCCTTGATCCCCAGGCGGATATGGTTGACCGATTCCGGGGTCTTCTTGGGGTCGCCCGAGAAATAGGTGTCGAAATTCTCCTCGGCGATCAGCACGGTGCCCCAGGGCGTGACGCCGCCGGCGCAGTTGTTGAGGGTGCCCAGCACCGACCGCCCCGACGGGTCGGCCTTGGTCTTCAGGCGGTCATGGCCGGCGGCGGGGCCGGACATCTGGAACTCGGTGGTCAGCGCCGACAGGCGCCGGGCGAACGGGCTGGCGGGGACCACCTGCCAGCTTTGCCCGCTTTTCTTGACCTCGATCACCGAATGGCCATGGGCGGCGATCTCGACATCGACCTGCTCGCGGGTCAGCTTCTCGGTCTTGTCCTTCAAGGTCAGGCCGGGAAACATCAACTCGGCGTTGGTGTATTCATGGTTGACGCACAAGAGGCCATGTTCCGACGCCAACGAGCCCACCGGCAGCGGCATGAAGGCGACGAAATCGTTGTTGTAGCCGAACTGGCGATCCTGGGCGGCAGCACTTTGCGCAAGGACGTCGAAGGCCGGCGCGTCGGCGGTGACGCCGTCGCCCCAGCGGATCAGAACCTGGGCCTGATGGCCGGCGGCGACCCGATGGGTGTCGGCGATGGTGTGCTCGGGCTGGCGGAAGGCCAGGCTGGAGGGATCGGAAGCGCCTTCCTTGGCCGAGGCCTGGCCGGGCAGGGCGGCCACGGCGCCGGCGGCGGCCGAGGCGGCAAGGATTTGGCGGCGGCTCAGCACGATCTCGGTCGAATCCAGGCGGCGCATCAAGAACTCCTCAATGGAAGAAATAGTCGCGGTCGGCCCCGCAGGACGGGCAGGTCCAGTCGGGGGGCAAATGTTCGAACGCGGTCAGTGGTGGAATGCGTCGGGTCGGATCGCCCTCGGCCGGGGCGTAGACCCAGCCGCAACGATTGCACACCCACAGTGCCAATTTTCCATCCGCCTCGGTGGCGGGTTGGCCCGTCACATTCGTCTCCACATCGGCCCTCGCCTGGCGGGAACTTTACGAATCCCGCCGGGCGGCGCGGGTGAAGGTTCAGTGAAGCTTGTGCAGGCGCAGTCGGGCCAGGATCGGGGCGTACTGGGCCTGGATGGACTGGGTGACCCCCTCGAGGTCGGGCTCGGCCGAGGTCAGCGCCCGATAAAGCGTGTGGCCGATCCCGGAAAAGACCGGCTCATCCAGGTCGCCGGCGAAGGTGACCGGGAAGGTGCGCAGCACGGTCAGGCCGGCTTCCAGGCTGTCACCGAAGCGGGTCTTGGACATGGTGGTCCATACCTGGAACAAGGCGGTGACCGCCTGGGTCAGGGTGGCCTCGTCATAGCGGCGCTTCAGCACCTCGCGCAATTGGAACACCAGTTCGGTCGGCCGGCGCCCGATTTCGGCCGGCAGGAACGGCCGGCGCGAGGCCAGCGCGCTGTTGTCGCGCGCCTCGCCGATGCAGACGTCGTAAAGCTCCTTGAAGCCGAAGGCGTGGTCGTTGGTGCCGCCCAGGAACAGCAGCAGGATCAGGGCGTCGGACAGATAATTGGCATAGGTCTCGTCCAGCGCCTTCAGGCGCTCGAACAGATAGGCCCGGGTGGTCTCCTTGTGACCGGCCAGGGCGACGATCTCGCGGGCGGCGTGGGCGAAGGCCTTGGCGTCGAATTCCAGCAAGATGCGCAGGAACTGGAAGTCGCACCCGGGCGGCAGTTCCAGCCCGGCCTCGCCGGCCAGATCGGAAAAGTGCGCCAGCAGGGTCAGCGCCTCGCGCTCGGATTCCTCGAGTTCGGTCGAGGCGCGCAGACGCACCTTCATGCGCTGGCTGACCGTCTGCTTGCCCAGGCGGAACGACACCCCCAGCACGGTGACGACCCGGGGCTTCGACACCGGGATATCGACTTCCTCGAATTCGGGGCCGCCGGTCGCGGGCGTGCTTGCCGCCTCGATCTTGGCCTCGGCCTGGCGGTGCTGGGCGGCCAGCTTGCCCAGGCGCTCGATCAGAATCTTCCAGATCGTCGGGCGCTTTTCGGTCAGGAAGGCGTCCAGCAGCTTCGGGCTGACCAGGGTCTGGGCGTCGGCGGTGCGGTAGACGTGACGTTCCAGCGGCGCGCGGCAGGTCGGGATCAGCACCTCGGTCAGGAAGCGGCGGGCCACCGGGGCGAAATCCGGCTCGAACAGGAAGAAGGTGCGTTCGTGGCTATAGGCCACCGAGGGGAACGGGGTCGCCGGCAGCCGGAAGATGCCCAGGCGGCGTTCCAGAACGTCGGCAATCCAGGCGGCGACCAGGCTTTCGGCATCGGCGAAGTCATAGGGTGGCGGCGGCGGCGCGACCGTCGCCACCTGTTCTTGCGCCTCTTCCAGCAACTCGATCTCGATGCCGTCCAGGTCGGGAAGGTCGTCGTCGGCGGCCGGCAAGGTCTCGCCGCGGTCGGCGGCGCGGCGGGCCTGGCCGGGGGCGACGGCGTCGTGCAGGGCCTGCCAGGCCTTGGCGATCTCGGGCCGCTTGGCGATCACCACCGCCAGCACGCCGCGCGCCAGCATGACCTGATCGGGCCAGTCGCGGCCGGCCAGGCCGGTGATGAAGCTGTCTTGCACCTGGGCGCGAAATTCCGCATCGCCGGCCCGGCGAAGCAGCGAGCGCATCACCTCGGCCATGAAGGCGATCAACTGGGCCTGGTCGGTGACGCCGTTCAGCTTGGCGCACAGATCGTGCAGCAGACGTTGCTGGTCGATCGGCAGGGCCATGGGGCTCAGCCTCCCTGTCCGGGCGGGACCGGCACCACCGAAATGGAATTCTTGGGCGAGCCCTCGATGATGCGGTCGGAATAGACCAGATAGACCAGGACGTTGCGCTTCTTGTCATAGAAGCGCACCACCTGCATGGTCTTGAACAGCAGCGAGGTGTCCTTCTCGAAGACCGTCTCGCCTTCCTTGAGCTTCGTCTTGAAGGCGATGGGGCCGACCTGGCGGCAGGCGATCGAGGCGTCGGACGGGTCCTCGGCGACACCCAGCCCGCCGCTGACGCCGCCCTTCTTGGCCCGCGACAGATAACAGGTGACGCCGCTGATCTTGGGGTCGTCGAACGCTTCGACCACGATCTTGTCGTTGGGGCCCAGCATCTTGAACACCGTCGATACCGAGCCGATCTCCTCGGCCTTGGCGGGGCCGGCGATCAGGGCCAGGAATGCAACGAGGGCGATCCACTTCATCAGTGACTCCGGCGCTTGTGCGCATAATTGAATAAAATTGTAGCGTTCGCGGACACCAACTCAAATATAGGATAAGGAAAGTGGGCGCGAAAGGGGCTTGATCGGGCTCAATGTTGTCGCGCGTGGTTTTGTGGTCGTTTGTCGGTCTCTCGTCACCCCAGGACCCCGATGTCATGAAACTGCCGGATTTCTTCGACCAGGCCCCCCGCATCACCGTCTATGACCCGCTGGCCGCCTTTCTGGGGGCGCCGACAGACGGATGCTTCACTTATGGCTACGGCGATGCCGTGCGACTGGCCGGGCATTCCTGCCCCACCGTCGCCGGGGCCTGGCTGATGACGCGCGCGGCCTTGGCCGCCCTATGGCCGGGCCAAACGCCCGAGCGCGGCGCCATTCAGGTCTTGTTGCCAGAGGCGCAGGGCGAAGGGGTGGCGGGCGTGATCGCCGCCGTGGCCGGCCTGGTGACCGGTGCCGCCGGCCCGGGCGGCTTCAAGGGCATCGCCGGACGGTTCTCCCGCCTGGACCGGCTGGCCTTCGATATGCCGGTGCCGGCCACGCTGGGATTTCGCCGCACCGACAGCGGGGCTGGCGTGGCGGCGCGTTATCGACCGGAATTGGTGCAAGCCGATCCAATGATGCGCGGCCACCTGCAGGCCTTGTTGTCCGGGGATGGCGACGATCGGTCGGGGGCGGCCTTCGCCGAATTGTGGCAAGACCGCGTGCGCAGGATTCTGATCGACCATGCAGACGATCCCGAACTGATCGCGTTGGCTCCCTTCTAGCCGGCCGAGAAATCTGCTAGAACGCGCCTTTCGGGTTAAGAACAAGGCGGTTGGTGGCATGTCCGTATTGGTTCCGGTGTCGTGGGGCGAGGTGATCGACAAGATCACCATTCTGGAAATCAAGGCCGAGCGCCTGACCGACGCGGGCAAGCTTGCCAACGTCAACAAGGAGCTGGACGAGCTGGTGGCCGTGCGCGAGCGCGAGTTCCCGGGCCATGCCGGCCTGGCGGCACTGGCCGCCGAGTTGAAGGCCATCAACGAGAAGCTGTGGGTGATCGAGGACGACATCCGCGATTGCGAGCGCGCCAAGGATTTCGGCCAGACCTTCGTCGAACTGGCCCGCGCCGTCTATTTCACCAATGACGAACGCGCCTTGGTCAAGCGCAAGGTCAACGACCTGCTGGGCTCGGCCCTGGTCGAGGAAAAGTCCTACGCCCCCTATGCCTGACGGAGTGTGACGGGTGCGCGCCCATCGCCTGCTTGATCCGCTGCTGAAGCTGGAACTGTCGTTGAAGCGGAGGCGCGGCAAAGCCAGCGGCGTGCTGCTGATCAGTGCCGGCGGGCTGGGCGACACCGTCTTGCTGGCGGTGGTTCTGCCGCGGTTCCTGGCGCTCGCCCAGCCGGACGAGCCGGTGACGGTGCTGCTGCGCTCGGATGCCGCCCGGATGGGCTTCGTCATGCCGCCGGGCGTCAAGGTCAAGTCCGTCGATTTCACCCGCCTGCGTGACCTCGCCTATCGCCGCCGCATTTTCGGCGAGCTGCATGGAGCCCATTACCGGCTGGTGATCCACACCGACTATCTGCGCCATCCCGACCTGGACGAGGCGCTGGTCGAGGCGTGCGCTGCAGGGGAAGCGGTGGCGATGGAGCCCCGGCCGTCGGACAAGCATGGCGAACGCCTGGCCGCCAATCGCCGTCTTTATTCCCGCCTGTTCGATTCAGGCCCGCCCAAGACCGACAAGGTGGTGCGCTGGTCGGCCTTCGCCGATTTCCTGACCGGCACGCATTCCGATCCGCCGGTGGTCCATCTGGGTCAGTTCGTCCAGCGGGAGCTTCTGCCGGCCGCCACCGTGCTGTTCCAGCCGTTCTCGGCGGTCAAGGCCAAGCAAAGCCCGCCGGAAGTCTGGAAGCTGATCGCCGCCCGTCTGCCGCAGGGCTGGCACGTGCGACTGGCCGGCCACCCGTCGGACCTGGACAAGAACCCGGAATTCAAGGCGCTGCTGGACCTGCCCAATGTCAGTTTCGAAGGGGCGCCGTTCGACCGCCTGGCCGCCTTGATCCGCGGCTGCCGGATGGTGGTCAGCGTCGACACCGCCTGCATGCATCTGGCCGTGGCCTTGGGCACGCCGACCCTGTGCCTGGCCTCGGCCGCCTATGTCGGCGAGATCGTCCCCTACGCCGCCCAGGTCACGCCGGCCAACATGCATGTGCTTTATGCACCCGTAGAGTGCCAGGGCTGTCTGGGCAACTGCTCTTTCCCACTCGAGGACGGCATGTATCCGTGCGTCGCAGCACTTGACCCGGACGCGGTGCTGGGCGCCGTCGACGACATCATCGCCAGGGGCTGCTGATGGGGCTGCTGTCGAGCTTGTTTCCGCGCGGCATGCGTCGGCGTTGGTGGCTGTTTCGCCCCATCGACGCCCTGGTCGCCCTGACCCCGGCCCCCAAGGCCCGCAAGGGCGTGGTGGTGGTGCGGATGGACGGCATCGGCGACATGGTGATGTTTCGCCGCGCCCTGGAACATCTGCCGGCTTTGCTAGACGTGCCCAAGTCCGACATCACGGTGCTGGGCTGCCATTCGTGGAAGGGCCTGGGGCCCGAGGTGTTCGCCGGCTTCAATCTGGTCACCATCGACGAGCATGCCTTCGAGAAGAAATGGTGGTACCGCGCCAAGATCGCCCTGTGGGTCCGCCGCCAGGGCTTTCAAATGGCGATCTGCGACATGTTCATGCGCAAGGTGCTGACCGCCGATTCGCTGGTATGGATGAGCCGCGCCCCCCAACGCATCGTCTGCCAACCGTTCATCACCGACCGCACGCGGGCGGAATATGGCTGGTATCTTGACCGCGCCACCCGGGTCATCGACACCGGTCCCTATCCGACCCATGAAGGCCTGCGCCACTTCACCTTCCTGTCGGCACTGGCCGGGCGGACCCTGGCCCCCGAGGTGCCGGCCTTTCCGTGGCGCGACCAGGAACCGAAGCTGCCCGCGGGCGGGCCCTATGTGGTGATGAATTTCGGCTCGAACGAGCCAGGAAGACGCTGGCCGTTCGGCCAATTCCTTGACGTCGCCAGGCGTTGCCTGGATGCGGGCCTCAGGGTGGTGTTCGTGGGTGCTGGCCAGGAAGCCTTCGCCAAGCCGCTGATCGCACAGCTTGACCATCCCGGGGTCATCGACACCATCGGCGCGCTGAAGCTGGGCGAACTGGTCGATGTCTTGAAGCACGCGGCCTGCGTGGTCACCAACGACACCGGACCGGGCCATCTGGCCCTGGGCGTCGGGGCGCCGACGGTACTGATCGCCGGCGGCGGCCATTTCGGCTGCTTCGTGCCGTACCCGGACGAAATCAGTCCGCCGGGCGCGATTTTCCTATCGCATGAGATGGAGTGCTATCACTGCCTGTGGCGTTGCCCCAAGCGGGCCAGCGACCAGGACGCTTTTCCGTGCGTCGCCCTGGTGACGCCCGATCGGGTATGGCAGGCGGTCGCGGAGCTGACGCACATTTCCTGAGAAAGTCCCTCGGCTTCGCCTCGGTGGACTTTCCCCCGGGAATCCCTTTACGCCCCGGTCATGAAGCGGTCGGCGAAGACGTAGGGGTCGAATTCCGGCTTGCCGAAATAATAGCCCTGGCCGAAATCGACGCCGCATTGATAGACCCGGCCGGCCATGCGCTTGTCTTCCACCATCTCGGCCGCCGTGCGCACCCCCATCGAGGCGCACATGCGGGCCATCGAGGCCAACAGGTCCGACCCCTTCTGGCTGGCCGCCGCCCGCTTGATCACCGGGCCGTCAAACTTGACCACGTCGATGTCCAGCGCGTTCAGATAGTCGAAGCTGGCCGCGCCCGAGCCGAAATCGTCCAGGCAGAAGCGGAAGCCCAGGTTACGGAAGCTTTGGATGACGTTGTTGACCTCGGTCAGATGGTCGATGCGCACCGATTCGGTCAGTTCGAACATCAGCTTGCGCGGCTGGATGCCCGACCGACGCAGCAGCATGCGCAAATCTTCGACGAAGCGGGGGTTCGACAGCGATTGGCCCGACAGGTTGATGGCCACCGACGGCATCAAGCCGCGCTTGGCCACCATGTCGCCGATGGTGCGGATGGTGGTGTCGACCACCGCCAGATCCAACTCGTGGACGATGCCCACTTCCTCGGCCAGGCAGAACAGGTGATAGGGCGAGGTGCCGGGCTTGGCGTCGCGGTAGCGGGTCAGGGCCTCGAAATGGTGGATGCGTTCGACCCTCAGATCGCAGATCGGCATGAAGGCCATGTCGAAATCGCGTCCGGCCACCACACGGCGGATGAAGGCGACGTTCTCGATGGTGTCGGACACCATGCCGGTCAGCACCTGCGAGATGCTTTTCTTCTTGTCGAGATGGCCTTCTTCCGAGAAGCGGCGGATGGTGTGGGCGATGGCCTTGGCGACCTGATGCTCGGCCAGGCCGGCGCCATCGGCGTCCAGGGTCTGGCCGGTGGTCTTGACATCGCCGTTGAACAACCGCTTGGCCGCGTCGGAAATCATCGACGACACTTCCTCGGGATCGACGTCGTCGCGATGCAGATACGAGAAGCTGTCTTCCGAGATGCGCCCGGCGGTGCCGCCGCCCAGCGAATGCTTGGCCAGGATGTCGCCGACGGTGTTCATCACCTCGCGCCGCTCGCTGGTGCCCAGCGCGGTGGTCATCTCGGCGAAGTTCTCGACCTTGATGACGGTGATCTGCGGCCGGCCGCCGGCCCGCTTGAAGGCCAAGGCCCGCTCGGCCGCCTGCGAGGCGAACGAGGCCTCGTCCAGAAGGCCGGTCTCGTCGTCGCGCTTCAGCTGGGTTTCCGACAGGCGCTCGGCCTGCAGTGCCGGCTCGACCTTCAGGGCCAGGAAGAAGTGGTTGTCGAAATCGGGAACCCGATAGCCGGCCATCGCCACGTTGGGGCGCCGGGTGCCGGGGCCGGACAGGCGGACCACCACGTCGTCGATACGGCCTTGGGCCCGGGCCGCGTCCAGCATTTCGGCCGCCAGGGCGCGATCGGGCTCGGCGACCAGGTCCAGGAACGATTTGTGCCGCAATTGGTCCGGCCCCAGGCCCAGCAGGAACTGGGTGGCGCCGGCTGCGAAGACGACGTCGTGCTCGTCGTCCAACTCCAGCAAGATATCGGCGCGGCAAAAGGCCAGGGCGACGAAGCGGTCGCGCTCACGATCGGCCATGATGAGGAAACATCCTTAAGGAATAAGCGACGTTCCCATCATGACCGTTGCCGTGAGTCCGCGCAACCCTAACCGCGGGCGAACACCGCCTTCAGGGCGGCGCCGACCTCGCCTTCCTCCATGTACTTCAGGCCCCACACACCGCCGAAGATCACCGATCCCAGCGCGATCAGCGAGGTGATCGACAAGGTGCTCATGCCGGTCAGGCCCTGGCCGATGGTGCAGCCCATGCTGAGCACGCCGCCGACGCCCATCATGGCGGCGCCGATCAGGTGGCGGCCCATGTCCTCGGTGCCGGCGAAGGCCTCGAAGGCGAAGGTCTTGCTGGCGATCGCCGCCAGGAACGAACCGACGATCACACCGCCGACCGCGGCGATGCCGAAATTGATGGTCGAGCCGGTGAAGGTCATCAGGTACTGCATGGTATCGCCGATGGGGGCGACGAAGGTGAAGCTGGCGATGGCGGTGGGCTCGAACTCGTCGTTGCCCAGGACGCCGGTGACCCACCAGCCGGCCACGATCAACAGGCCGATGACCAGTCCGCCGAACAGGTCGGCCGGGCTGGAACGGAACTCGCCATCCTTCAGGCAGAACACCAAAAGGCCGCCGCCGATCACCGCCACCGTGCCCCATTGGGCCACGGACGCCGGGATGCCGATCATCGCCAGCAGGGCCGGAATGCCCTGGTTGGCCGCCTTGCCGGCCACGGCGATGGCGGTCAAGCTGTCCATCTGGACGCGGGCCAGGCCGATGAAGCCCTTCAGCGTCATATAGGCGAACAGCGCGATGACCATGAAGGTGACCAGGCTTTTCAGGTTGCCGGCGCCCAGGCGGACCAGGGTCTTGTTGCCGCAGCCGCCGGCCATGGTCATGCCGAAGCCGAACAGCAAGCCGCCGATGACGGCGCCGGCCCAGCCGATGGCGCCCTGCAGATAGATGCTTTTCGACAGGTCGATCATGCCGGCCGATTGCATCGCCTGGGTGCCGATCAGGCCGATGGCCAGGGCCAGCATCCACGAGCGGAAACGCTTCCAATCGCCCATGAAGACGATGTCGGACAGCGCACCCATGGTGCAGAAGTGGGTACGGTTGGCGACAGCGCCGAAAATCAGGCCGGTGACGAAGGCACCCAGGCCGACAATGGTGGAAATCGGAAGTTCGCTCACGGTCATCCTCCCTGGATGGATGTCTGGTCTGCCGCGTCGTTGGTGAAGGGACTTGGCGGCGGGACCGAACCCATATATATTTCTTCACTCTAAATTAGCATCGACCCGCGTGTCCGCACAAGCAGGCAAGTGGGGCGATTTCAGGGTCACCAAAAAACGTTTCAGGTGGACCTATCAGGGGAAACTTTTCAGGCGTAGGCAAAGGCTACTACCCGCCCGCCATGACGGTGGTTGCACATTAGCAAAATCTGATGCAATCATGTCAATGGAGTTCGAGTGATGGCCGAAACCGGCAAGTCGATGTCGATCATCGTCACCAAGGGGACGCTTGATTGGGCCTATCCGCCGCTGATCCTGGCCAGTACGGCCGTTGCGATGGATCTGAACGTCACGCTGTTCTTCACGTTCTATGGGTTGACGCTGTTGAAGAAGAAGCTGGATCTCAAGGTGACGACGCTGGGCAACGAGGCGATGGAGATGCCGATGATGGGCATGCACATGGCCATGCCCAACCTGTTGGCCGCCATGCCCGGCGCTCCTGGCCTGACCACCATGATGATGAAGGACCTGATCAAGAAGAAGGGCGTCGCCAGCATCGAGGAATTGCGCGATGCCTGCCAGGATGCCGGCGTGCGGATGATCGCCTGCCAGATGACCATGGACCTGTTCGAATACCAGCCTTCCGACTTGATCGACGGCATCGAGTTCGCCGGAGCGGCCACCTATATCGAGACGGCAACCCAGTGCGACATCAACCTGTTCATCTAGGCACCCCCGAGCCGGCCTTCCTGAGCGACCGGACCGGCACCGGTCCGCTGGCCCGCCTGTTCGGGTTGTGCAATTCCGAGCAGGCGCGTGAATACGCGCCCGAGAAACGCTCGATCCGCATCCATGGCCATTCCACCACCATCCGCCTCGAGCGTGCCTTCTGGACGGTGCTGGAGGAAATGGCCCGGGACGAGGGCGTCACCGCCAACGCCCTAATTGCTCGCGTACATGATCATTGTCTTATCAACAACGATAAGAATCTGGCATCATGTCTGCGGGTTGTTTGCCTGAAATACATCAATCTCGTCGCGTAAGCGGTGCGCGGCCTGAGGAAATCAACTGAGAAGGGGAGTATCTGTTATGAGCACGGTTCTCGACGTCAAGGGCCTCAACTGCCCGCTGCCGATCCTGCGCACCAAGAAGGCCATCAAGGACATCGCGGTGGGCTCGGTCCTGGAAGTGATCGCCACCGATCCCGGTTCGGTCAAGGACATGGAAGCCTTCTGCAAGCAGACCGGCAATGTTCTGCTCGAGAGCAAGGATGCCGGCGGCACCTATACCTTCAAGATCGAACGCAAGGCGTAAGCCTGTCGTGAGGCGAGCCCTCGCCGCGCTGGTGGCGGTCCTGGTGTCGTTGGGCGCCGGGACCGCCCTTGCCGCCGAGTTGGTGATGGTTGAATCCGAGGGCTGTCCGTTCTGCGTGCGCTGGCACCGCGAGATCGGCCCGATCTATCCCAAGACCGAAGAAGGAATCCGGGCGCCGTTGCGCCGGGTGTCGTTGCGCGCCTTGCCGGCCGATCTTCGCTCGGTCAAGAACCTGCGCTATGCCCCCACCTTCCTGGTCATGCAATGCGGCCGCGAAGCCGGGCGTATCGTCGGCTATGCTGGCGACGACTTTTTCTGGGGCGAATTGTCCGCCATTCTGCGAAACTTGAAGTCCAAGACCTGTTGAACCCGGGAGGGAACTGTCATGCGTAAGATGCTGCTGGCCGCTTTGGTGGCCTGTGCCCCGCTGGCCCCCGCGGCCCATGCCGCCGAGGGTACCTTCAGCCAGACGATGCTGACCCCGGAAGTGGCCTTGAAGGCCGCCCAGGCGGCGCTGGAAAGCTGCCGCAAGAATGGCTGGCAGGCGGCGGTTGCGGTGGTCGATCGTGGCGGTAACGTCCAGGCGCTGCTGCGCGACCGTTATGCCGGCCCGCATACGCCGGGTGTGGCCACCGGCAAGGCGTGGACGGCGGTCAGCTTTCGCACCAACACCACCGATCTGGTCGCCATGACCGGGCCGGGCATGCCGCAGGCCGGCCTGCGCAACGTGCCGGGCGCCACCATCCTGGGCGGCGGGCTGAAGATCGAATCGGCCGGCTCGATCGTTGCCGGCATCGGTGTCTCGGGTGCCCCCGGAGGCGATGCCGACGATGTTTGCGCCAAGGCCGGCATCAAGGCCATCGAGGACGCGCTGAACTTCTAGTGTCCTGCCCCCGAAATTCGCAAGGCGAATTCCGGGGATAAGCAGGCCACTAATTGGTTGAATTGTGTGGTGATTCTGAAATTAGCATGGTCATGCGAATTTCAGAATCACCACACTAGGGCAGCTCCGACCCCGTCGCGGCCTCGTTGGCGGGCCGCGACGGGGCGGGGTCTACCTCAGGCTGGCCTCGATATTGCCGCCATCGACCGTGATGGTGCAGGCGGTGGTCTTGGTGGCGCGCGCCAGCCACACGAAGGCGTCGGCGACATCTTCCGCCGTGACTTCGCGGCCCAGCAGATTGCCGGCCATATAGTCCTTTTCCGTCACGCCACGGGCCTTGGACCGCGCCGCGATCATCTCGGGGGTCAGCAGGCCCGAACGGATGCGGTCGGCATTGACCGCGTTCGAGCGGATGCCGTCGCCGCCATGATCCAAGGCGTATTGCTTCATCAGGAACAAGGTCGCCGCCTTGGGCATGCCGTAGGGGCCGAAATTCTTGCCGGGGTTCAGCGCCTGCTTCGAGGTGTTGAACAGCAGGCAGCCGCCGGTCCCTTGCGCCTTCATCACCGCCACCGCCGCCTGGGCGACGCTTTGATGGGCGAAGAAGTTCAGCTCGAAGCTTTGCCGCACCACCGAGTCATCGACGATGCCGACCTGGCCCTGCCAGGCGGCGCCGGCATTGGACACCACGATGTCGATGCCGCCGAAATGGGCGGCGACCGCCTGGAACGCCGCCTTGACCGAGGCCGGGTCGGTGACGTCGCAGGCCACACCCAGGGCCTTGCCGCCGACCTGGCGGGCGGTGTCCTTGGCGGCCGCTTCGTTGCGGTCCAGCACCGCCACTTCACAGCCTTCCTTGGCAAAGGCGCGGGCGGCGGCGGCGCCGATGCCCGAACCGCCGCCGGTGATCACCGCCACCTGGCGGGCCAGCGCCTTTTCGGTCCCCTTGCCCAGCTTGGCCTGTTCCAGGCTCCAATATTCGCAATCGAACATGTCGGCTTCGGTCACCGGGCTGTAGGTGCCGATGGCCTCGGCGTCGGTGACGCTTTCCACGGTATTGACGGCGATGTCGGCGGCGATCATCGCGTCCTTCTTGCTGGCACCCACGCCGAACAGGCCCAGCCCCGGCACCAAGATGACGCGCGGCATCGGGTCCAGCTCGGTCTTTCCGGGGTGGAAGCGTTCGTTGTTGCGGGCGAAATAATCGTGATACAGCGCTTCGAAGGCGCCGATGGCGGTCTTGGCGCCGGCCGCCCATTCGTCCAGCTTGCCGGCCTCGGGGGCGGGCAGCACCACCGGCCAGTTCTTGGTGCGGATGGTGTGGTCGGGGGTGACCACGCCGACCTGGGAATAGCGCTCGACGTCCGCGCCATCGACATAATTGCGGATGGCGTCCGAGGTGCGGAAATCCAGCACCCAGCGCTTATAGGCGCCGTCACCCTGGTCCAGCGACAGCAAGCCGCGCAGGATCGGCGCCACCTCGGCGACGCTTGCGGTCTTGGCCGGCAGCTTGGCCGGCACGAACACCTGCTTGCGGTTCGTCTTCAGCCTGTCCTCGGCCAGGGTGACCATCTCGATCATCAGCTCATAGGCCGAACGCGCACTGTCACCGAAGGTGAAGATGCCGTGCTTCAGAAGGATCAGGCCCTCGACGGTGGGGTCCTGCTCGAACACTTCCGCCGCCTTCTTGGCCAGGGCGAAGCCGGGCATGATATAGGGGACATAGCCCATGCGCTTGCCGTACAGGGCGCGGCACTGTTCCTCGCCGTCGGGCTGGTCGGTGACCGACAGCACGGCGGTCGAGTGGGTGTGGTCGATGAATTTATGCGGCAGGAAGGCGTGCAGCAGGGTCTCGACCGACGGGTTGGGGCTGGTCTGGTCCATCAGGTTGGCGCGCTGATAATTGACCATGTCCTCGTCGGACAGCTTGTCCAGCTGGCGCAGCTTCAACAAAGGTTCCATGCGCACGGCGGGCAGGCCGGCCGGCTCGATATTGCCCATGTCCCAGCCCGAGCCCTTGACGCACAGCACATCGACGCTGTCGCCCAACAGATCGGTGGCGCGGGTCTTGACCGAGGTGTTGCCGCCGCCATGCAAAACCAGGCGCGGATCACCGCCCAGCAGCCGGGTGGTGTAGACGCGTAGGGCCACATCCTCGTTGTGGCCCTGGTCCTTGTACTTGGCGACGAAGGCTTGGGCGTCGGAATCGGACCACAGGGACTTCATCGGGTGACCTCACGCATATTCGGGAAACAGGGTGGCCAGCCCTTCCGGGCTGGCGGGGCAGACGCCCCGTTCGGTGATCAGGCCGGTGACCAGGCGGGCCGGGGTGACGTCGAAGCCCCAATTGCCGGCCGGGCTGCCGTCGGGGGTCACCTGCACGGTGACGATGGCGCCGTCGGCATTCTTGCCGGTCATGTGGGTCTGCTCGGTGACGTCGCGTTCCTCGATGGGGATTTCCTTGACCCCGTCCGCGACAGTCCAATCGATGGTCGGGCTGGGAAGGGCCACATAGAACGGCACGTTATTGTCCTTGGCGGCCAGCGCCTTCAGATAGGTGCCGATCTTGTTGCAGACGTCGCCCAGCCGGGTGGTGCGGTCGGTGCCGACGATGACGAGATCGACCATGCCATGCTGCATCAGATGGCCACCGGTATTGTCGGCGATCACCGTGTGCGGCACGCCGTGCCAGTTCAGCTCGCGCGCGGTCAGGGAAGCGCCCTGGTTGCGCGGCCGGGTCTCGTCGACCCACACATGCACCGGGATACCGGCATCATGCGCCTTGTAGACCGGCGCCAGCGCGGTGCCCCAATCGACCGTGGCCAGCCAGCCGGCATTGCAATGGGTCAAAACATTGACGTGGGTCGCGCCCCGGGCCTTGGCCTTGTCCCATGCGTCGGCGATCAGTTTCGCGCCGTTGTCGCCGATGGCGGAATTGATGGCGACGTCCTCGTCGGCGATTTCGGCGGCGCGCTTCCAGGCCAGGGCGAAGCGCTGGGATTCGGGGATGCCGCCCAAGGTCTTGATCATCTCGTCCAGCGCCCATTTCAGGTTGATGGCGGTCGGACGGGTCGAGTGCAAAACGTTATAGGACACGGTCAGCGCCAGGTCGGACGGATTGGCCTTGGCGGCCAGCGCCATGCCATAGGCGGCGGTGGCGCCGATCAAGGGGGCGCCGCGGACCAGCATCGCCTTGATGGCGTGCGCCGCGTCGGCCAGCGTTTCCAGCCGGACGGTGACGAATTCGTGGGGCAGGCGGGTCTGGTCGATGATCTCGACCGCTTGTCCGTCGGCGGCGGGCCAGATGGTGCGGGTGGGGGTGCCGTTGATCTTCATCGCGCGTGTCTTCGTTCCTGCCGGAAAGGGACGGTCGGGCGCGCACCTTAAGGGATGGCGCCCGACCGTGCAACGTCCCCCGACGTTGACAGGCCCCCGTTAGGCCTCTATCTCTTGCCGGTCGCACCAAGGCCCGGCGCCCCGGGGCCGTCCCGCCGTCTTGAATACCGAGGTACCGCCCATGTTTGGCGCCATTGCCCGCCGCCTTTTTGGAACCGCCAACGACCGCATCGTCAAGGGTCTGAAGAAGCGGGTGGACGCGATCAACGCGCTCGAGCCGCAAATGGCGGCCTTGTCCGACCAGGACCTGCGCGCCAAGACCGACGAATTCCGTGCCCGCCTGGCCGACGGCACCGACCTGGACGATCTGCTGGAAGAAGCCTTCGCCACCGTGCGCGAGGCCGCCAAGCGGACCCTGGGCCAGCGTCATTTCGACGTCCAGCTGATGGGCGGCATGGTGCTGCACATGGGCAAGATCGCCGAGATGCGCACCGGTGAAGGCAAGACCCTGGTGGCCACGCTGCCGGTCTATCTGAACGCCATTTCCGGCGCCGGCGTTCATGTGGTCACCGTCAACGATTACCTGGCCCAGCGTGACGCCGAGTGGATGGGCCAGGTCTACAAGTTCCTGGGCCTGAGCGTGGGCTGCATCCATCACCGCCTGGACGACGACCAGCGGCGCGAGGCCTATGGCTGCGATGTCACCTACGGCACCAACAACGAGCTGGGCTTCGACTATCTGCGCGACAACATGAAGTTCCGGCTGGAGGAAATGGTCCACCGGCCCTTCAACTACGCCATCGTCGACGAGGTCGATTCGATCCTGATCGACGAGGCCCGCACGCCCCTGATCATCTCGGGCCCGACCGAGGACAATTCCGAGCTGTACCGTTTCGTCGATCGCCTGATCCCCGAGCTGGGCGAGGCCGATTTCGAGAAGGACGAGAAGACCCGCGCCGTGACCCTGACCGAAGTCGGCACCGAGCGGATCGAGGAATTGCTGATCGGGGCCGGCCTGTTGAAGGAAGGTGGCAACCTTTACGACATTCAGAATGTCAGCCTGGTCCATCACGTCAATCAGGCCTTGAAGGCGCACAAGCTGTTCACCCGCGATGTCGATTACATCGTCAAGGACGGCAAGGTGATGATCATCGACGAATTCACCGGCCGCATGATGGAAGGCAGGCGCTTTTCGGAAGGCCTGCACCAGGCGCTGGAGGCCAAGGAAGACGTCACCATCCAGAACGAGAACCAGACGCTGGCCTCGATCACCTTCCAGAATCTGTTCCGGCTTTATCCGAAACTGTCGGGCATGACCGGCACGGCGATGACCGAAGCCGGCGAGTTCCAGGAGATCTATAATCTCGAAGTCGTCGATATGCCGACCAACATGCCGGTCAGCCGTGTCGATGCCGACGACGAGGTCTATCGCACCGCCCGCGAGAAGTACGAAGCCATCGTCACCCTGATCGAGGAATGCCGTACCCGCAAGCAGCCGGTGCTGGTCGGCACCACCTCGATCGAGAAGTCGGAATTGCTGTCCGACATGCTCAAGAAGAAGAAGATCCCCCATCAGGTGCTGAACGCCCGCCACCACGAGCAGGAGGCGACCATCGTCGCCCAGGCCGGCGTGCCCGGCGCGGTGACCATCGCCACCAACATGGCCGGCCGCGGCACCGACATCCAGCTGGGCGGCAATGTCGATATGCGCATCCGCCTGGAACTGGCCGACATCACCGACGAGGCCGAGCGGGCCAAGCGCATCCAGGCCATCAAGGACGAAGTCGCGGCCGGCAAGGCCGAGGCGCTGGCGGCCGGCGGCCTTTACGTGGTCGGCACCGAACGCCACGAATCGCGGCGCATCGACAACCAGTTGCGCGGCCGTTCGGGTCGCCAGGGTGATCCCGGCGGCTCGAAGTTCTTCCTGTCGCTGGAAGACGACCTGATGCGCATCTTCGGCTCGCAGCGCATGGACGGCATGCTGCAGAAGCTGGGTCTGAAGGATGGCGAGGCGATCATCCATCCGTGGATCAACAAGGCCCTGGAAAAGGCCCAGCAGAAGGTCGAGGCGCGCAATTTCGACGTCCGCAAGAACCTGTTGAAGTTCGACGACGTCATGAACGACCAGCGCAAGGTCATCTATGAGCAGCGCAAGGAGCTGATGCAGGTCGACGACGTCTCGGACGAGATCGTCGGCATGCGTCACGAGGTCATCGACGAGATGGTCGCCCGCTGCATCCCCGAGCGCGCCTATGCCGAGGAATGGAACACCGCGCTGTTGCACGAAGAGGTTCTGCGCGTCTTCAACATGGACCTGCCGGTGGTCGAGTGGGCCAAGGAAGAAGGCATCGCCGACCAGGAGATCAAGGCCCGCATCACCGACCACGCCGATCGCAAGATGGCGGCCAAGGCGGCTGAATACGGCCCCGACATCATGCGCATGGTGGAAAAAAGCCTGCTGCTGCAGATCCTCGACCAGTCGTGGAAGGAACACCTGCTGCAACTGGATCATCTGCGCCAGGGCATCGGTCTGCGCGCCTATGGCCAGCGCGACCCGTTGAACGAATACAAGCGCGAAGCCTTCAACCTGTTCGAAACCCTGCTGAACGACCTGCGCGAGCGCGTCACCAGCGTCCTGGCCCATGTCGAGCTGAGGGTCGGCCCCAACGAGAACGAGGTTCAGGACGCCCTGACCCCGGCCCCGCGCGAGATGCATGAAAGCCGCATCGACCCGGCCTTCGGCCGCGACCCGGAATCCGATGCCGCCATCATGGCCGGGCCGCCCCAGCAGGTGCGCAAGCAGGTGGCGGTGGCCGGCGATCCCTCGACCTGGGGCGACACGCCGCGCAATGCCCCCTGCCCGTGTGGATCTGGCAAGAAGTACAAGCATTGCCACGGGGCGGTGGGCTAGGCTTCGCCCGCGTTTGCCGGGGCGGGGGATCGGGTATAGACTTGTCGTCTGGCTCAACCCCTTGGCGAAGTCGACGTGACCGACCAATCGCACGCCCATTTGAATCGCCGCGCCTCGGATCTGCTGGGGGTTGAACGGTTCTTCGAGCTTAGCTCGGACCTTTTGTGCATTCTCGATGCGCAAGGAAACTTCCTGCGACTGTCTGATTCGTGGCAGCCGACCTTGGGCGTCGCGTTGGGCGAATTGCAGGCCCGCCCGGTCACCGACTGGGTCCATCCCGACGATCTGGAAGCGACCATCGCCGCCTTGGCGGGCAACCGGCGCGGCGAGCGGGTGTCGGGCTTCGTCAACCGCTTTCGCACCGGGTCCGGCGGCTGGTGTCATCTGTCGTGGAACTCGGCCCCGGCCGAGACCGACGGACTGATCTTCGCCGTCGCCCGGGTGGTCAGCGATCGGGTGCGGGAACGCGAGGCGTTCTATCACGCCGCCATCGAAGCCACCAATGATGGGTTCTGGCTGGCCGACCCCCAGGGGCGGATCGTCGATGCCAACAGCGCCTATGCCCGGATGTCCGGCTACAGCCTGGACGAATTGCGCGCGATGGGCATCGCCGATGTCGAGGTCATGGAAGACGAAGCCGATGTCGCTGCGCGCATGGCCGCAATCCGCGCGAGCGGGACCTCGATTTTTGAAACCCGCCATCGCCGCAAGGACGGCAGCGTCTGGGATGTCGAGGTCACCGTGTTGTTCTCGGACATCGACGGCGGGCGCTGTTTCGCCTTCCTGCGCGACCTGCGCCGGCGGCGCCGGGCCGAGACCCTGCTGAAGGCCCGCCTGCATCTGTCGGACGTGGGGCGCTCGGGCGATATCGACCGGCTGATGACCGAGGTGCTGGATGCCGCCGAACGTCTGACCGGCAGCTCGATCGGATTCTTCCACTTCGTCGATCCCGGCCAAAGCACCCTGAGTCTGCACGCCTGGTCCACCAACACCCTGGCCCGGATGTGCACGGCCGAGGGCAAGGGCGCGCATTATCCGGTGGCCGAGGCCGGCCTGTGGGCCGATTGCCTGCGCACCGGCGAGCCGCTGGTGTGCAATGATTATGGCGCCGCCCCCAACCGGCGCGGCATGCCCGACGGCCATGCGGTGGTGAGCCGCCTATTGTCGGTGCCGATCCCCGGGCGGCAGGGATTCGTCGCGGTGATCGGGGTCGGCAACAAGACCGAGGATTACGTCCCCGATGATATCGACCTGGTGCGGGAACTGGCGACCATCGCCATGGATATCGTCAACTGGCTGCGCGCCCAGTCCGATCAGCGCGCGCTGAGCGACGCCCTGGCGGCGACCGCCCGGGAATGGTCGGCGGCGATGGACAGTTTCCAGGGCGGTGTCGCCATTCTGGATGCCAAGCGCCGGCTGATCCGGGCCAACCAGGCCTTCTTCGCCTTGACCGCCAGCCAGCCCGACGACCGGCTGGGCAAGCACGTCCACTGCCTGCAAGACGTCGGCGAATCGATAGCCGATTGCCCGTTGTGCGATGCCCTGAGCAAGGATCAGCCGTGGCACGCCACGCTGGAGGCCGATGACCCGGCCAATCCGAGTGGCCGCCCGCTGGAGGTCCGCCTGGCGCCGATCGCCGATGAAACGGGTGCCGCCCGCAGCCTGCTGCTGTCGCTTTACGACCTTAGCGAGACGCGCGAGCGCGAAATCCAGATGGCTCGGACCATCGACCAGTTGACCGACAGCAACGCCGAGCTGGAGCGTTTCGCCCAGGTCGCCGCCCATGATCTGCAGGAACCGGCGCGGCGGCAGGTGCTCTATTCCCAATTGCTTCTGCGTCTGTTGCAGGGGCAACTGGACGAGGAGAAACAGCGCTATTTCGGCTATATCATGGATGGCGCGCTGCGCATGCGCGACATGGTGCGCGAGTTGCACACCTATGCCGATGCCGGTCGGTTGCCCCAGGCCGACGAGGCTGTCGATCTCGATCAGGTTCTGGCCGATGTCCTTTCCGCCTTGGACCACGATATCGACGAAAGCGGGGCGCAGGTTTCGGTGGTCGGCCTGGGCCGCGTCGCCGGACGGCGGCCCCGCCTGCATCTGCTGCTGCTGAATCTTCTGTCCAACGCCTTGAAGTTCCATCGCCCCGGCACGCCGCCTTGTATCACCGTCTCGGCCCTGGACCATGACGGCTGGCTGGAGGTGGCCATCGCGGACAATGGAATCGGCATCCCCCGCGAGCATCGCGCCAACCTGTTCGGCCTGTTCCGCCGGGTGCACGCGGTGGGCGATCGGCCGGGGATGGGGATGGGCTTGGCGCAGTGCCGCCGCATCGTCGAAGCCTTGGGCGGCCGCATCTGGATCGATGACGGCTGCGTCCAGGGAACGATCGTGCGCTTCACCCTGCCCAGGGCGCAGGTTTAGGGCCCGGCCCACTCGCCCAGCAGGCGGGCCAGTTCGCGCGCGGTCTTTTCGTCCAGATCGATGATGGTGAAGCGCGCGCGACCTTCCTTGATGCGCATCTTCAGCATGCGCAGGCCGCTTTCATGGTCGATCGCCGACAGGCTGATCTCGCGGCTCCACGGCGCTTCCAGCGTCGCGATGGGGGTGGCGGTCTCGGTGGCGAATTCGGGGGCGTCGGTGGTCATGCTGTCCTCTGGGCTCAAGTCCCGCTGATCCTGTCGTGATAGCGCGCCCGGTACAAGAGCCGTGGATGGGCGGGATCGTCCTTGAACGGTTCGCGGGTGTGCAAGACGTTGTTGCTGACCAGGCCCCAGCCGCTTTCCAGGCGGGCCTGGAACAAGGTGGGGGCGGGGCCGTCGAGATGGCGGCGGATGGCGGCGGCCGCCGCCTGGACCTCGGGATCGCCATGCCACTCGATCGAGCGGGTCCGCGCGGTATAGCGCATCTGCAGGCGCCCCCGTTCCACGAAGAAGACCGGGCCGGCCATGGCCGGCCGCGTCATGCCTTCGTCCTCGTTGGGCGGAATGGTCATGGCGTCGGGCCGCATCAGGGCCGCCACCAGGGCCGGGTCCTCGTCGCGCAGCGCGATATACAAGGCCTCGGGGTCCATCAGCTTGTTGGCGCCCCCCTCGGCCGCCGGCCGGGCGCAATAAAGCAGCAGGCCGCGCACCCGGTGGGACGGGGCGTTGTAATAGCCGTCGGTGTGCCAGGCGATGGGGCGCTCGGTATAGGGGATGTAGCGCGCCCTGGTTCCGTCACGGTGCACCGCCAGCGGGGTGATGCCGTCATCGTCGGCCAGGTGGTTGCCGTCCAGCGATTCCAGGCCCAGGGTTCGGCCCAGGGCGCGCAGCGCCTTCTTGTCGTCGCGGTCGGGCGGGACCTGCTTTTCGACCGTCACCGCCATGTTGCAGGCGGCCACCAGCGCCACCAGCTTGGCGTGCTCGGATGGGGTGGGGTTGGCGATGTCGGCGACCTCGACCAGCAGGTCCTCGACCCGGGTTGGTGCCGATTCCAGGCGCAAATCCCGCCACTTTTGATACGCGCTCTTGTTGGAAAGATCAAATTGCGGCGCGGCCAAAAGCGCTGAATCCTGCTGGTCTTGGGTTGTTCTTAGAATCATTTTACCTCGCATTTCCGCGCCTTCTCAACGAATTGCCGTTGGATGAAAGAATCCGCTTGGAACGGGCTGCTGCACAATATTATAATCAATTAATGTAAAGGGCCACCCACGAGAATGGCCCACCAAAAGGGACGGATCCAAGGTCTGCGCAAGCGACCCCTGGACACAAGTGTATGAATGCGATGAACCCCGCACCGGGTGGGCCGGCGGCGGGAGCAGGATGAGGGATGCGCGGCGTGCGCCACCTCGCCTAGGACTAATGACGGTCAGGGAGATGAGGACTATGTCGAAGAAGATGCCCGAGACCCCGCTTCTGGATCAGCTGGAAAGCGGTCCGTGGCCGAGCTTCGTGACCGGCTTGAAGCGGCTGGCCACCGACGAGGGCAAGCCCTATGCCGACTACATGAAAAGCCTGCTGGGTCAGCTTGAAAAGAGCTACGTGACCCGCAAGGGCTACTGGAAGGGCGGCACGGTCGGTGTGTTCGGTTATGGCGCCGGTGTCATCCCGCGCTTCTCGGAAGTCGCCGACCAGTTCCCGGAATCCTCGGAGTTCCACACGCTGCGCATCATGCCGGCGCCGGGCTTCTTCTACGACACCAAGACGCTGCGTCAGATGTGCGACATCTGGGCCGAGCATGGCTCGGGCCTGATCGCCCTGCACGGCCAGTCGGGTGACATCATGCTGCAGGGTGCCCGCACCGACCAGGTGCAGCCGGCCTGGGACAAGATCAACGAGATGGGCTTCGACATGGGCGGCGCTGGCGCCGGCGTGCGTACCGCCGCCTCGTGCATCGGTCCGGCCCGCTGCGAGCAGGCCTGCTACGACACCCTGAAGGCGCACCGCGCCATCATCAACGACTTCACCGACGACATTCACCGTCCGTCGTTGCCCTACAAGATGAAGTTCAAGTTCTCGGGCTGCGCCAATGACTGCGCCAACGCCACCCAGCGTGCCGACGTCGCCATCCTGGGCACCTGGCGCGACGACATGGTCGTCAACCAGGAAGAAGTCAAGGCCAAGGTCAAGCAGCTGGGTCGCAAGGAATTCATCAATCAGGTGATCCGCATGTGCCCGACTCAGGCGCTGGCGCTCAACGACGACGACACCTTGGACGTCGACAACAAGAGCTGCGTGCGCTGCATGCATTGCATCAACGTCTGCACCAAGGCGCTGAAGCCCGGCAAGGACAAGGGTATCTGCATCCTGGTCGGCGGCAAGCGCACGCTGAAGATCGGCGATCTGTTCGGTTCGGTGGTGATCCCCTTCATGAAGCTGGAAAACGACGAGGATTACGAGAAGCTCGTCGAACTGGCCCACAACATCCTGGATTTCTTCGCCGAGAACGCCCTGGAACACGAGCGCACCGGCGAGATGATCGAGCGCATCGGCCTGGTCAATTTCCTGGAAGGCCTGGGTCTCGACCTGGACGTCAACATGATCGCCCAGCCGCGCACCAATTCGTACATCCGTACCGACGGGTGGGACGACGAAGTGCGCAAGTGGAACGATCGTAAGACCGCCGCGGCCGAGTAATCGGGACAACCAATTCAGAAATAGAGGGAGCTAGGACGATGAGCCAGTTGCGCCGTCCCGACGAATGTGGTGTGCCCGAGGCCACCCAGTTTATGCATCCGGTCCTGAAGAAGAATTATGGCCAATGGGCCTATCACGACCGGCCCCGCCCGGGCGTTCTGCGCCACGTGTCCAATTCCGGCGAACAGGTGTTCACCGTCAAGGCCGGCACCCAGCGCCAGATGGACGTCTATACCATCCGCAATCTGTGCGACATCGCCGACCAGTTCTGCGACGGCTATATCCGCTTCACCATCCGTTCGGCGGTCGAGTTCATGACCCCCGACGAAGCCAAGGTGCAGCCGCTGATCGACGCCCTGGAAAAGGCCGGCTATCCGGTCGGCGGCACCGGCAACTCGGTGGGCTTCATCAGCCACACCCAGGGCTGGCTGCACTGCGACATCCCCGGCACCGACGCCTCGGGCGTGGTCAAGTCGCTGATGGACGAGTTGTCGGAAGAGTTCCGCAACGAAGAGATGCCCAACCGCGTCAAGATCACCACCAGCTGCTGCCAGATCAATTGCGGCGGCCAGGGTGACATCGCCATCAACATCCAGCACACCAAGCCGCCGGTGATCAACCACGACCTGGTGGCCGGCGTCTGCGAGCGTCCGGCGGTCATCGCCCGCTGCCCGGTGGCGGCCATCCGGCCGGCCCTGGTCAACGGCAAGCCGACCCTGGAAGTGGACGAAAAGAAGTGCGTGTGCTGCGGCGCCTGCTATCCGCCGTGCCCGCCCATGCAGATCAATGATCCGCAGAACTCGAAGATCGCCATCTGGGTCGGCGGCAAGCATTCCTCGACCCGCTCGAAGCCGATGTTCCACAAGCTGGTCGCCGCCGGCATCCCGAACAACGCGCCGCGTTGGCCGGAAGCCGCCGAGATCGTCAAGTCGATCCTGGGCGCCTACAAGAAGGATGCCAGGGCCTGGGAACGTATGGGCGAATGGATCGAGCGCATCGGTTGGCCGCGCTTCTTCGAACTGACCGGCCTGCCGTTCACCAAGTACCATGTGGACAGCTGGCGCGGTGGTCGTTCGAACCTGAACCAGTCCGCCCATCTGCACTTCTAGGCTTGGGGAAGAAAGCACATGAAGTTCGGCATTTTGGTCAACGAAGGCCCTTACAACCATCAGGCCTCGGATTCCGCTTACCAGTTCGCCAAGGCGGCGCTGGAAAAGGGACACGAGATCTTCCGGGTCTTCTTCTATTACGACGGCGTCTTGAACGCGACGAAGCATTCCGAGCCGCCGTCGGACGACCGCAACGTGATCAAGAACTGGCAGAAGCTGGCCGAGGATCACAAGGTCGATCTGGTCGTCTGCGTCGCCGCCGGCTTGCGCCGCGGCATCGTCGAGAGCAGCCTGGCCCCGGGTTTCCGTATTTCGGGCCTGGGTCAGCTGATCGAATCGGGCATTCAGTGTGACCGTATGGTCACCTTCGGCGATTAAGGGAGACCTGAGATGGAAGAGGATTTCGAGGGCGGAATCGTCAAGAAGTTCATGTATGTGAACCGCAAGGCCCCCTATGGCACCGTCTATGCGCTGGAAGTGCTGGAAATGGTGCTGATTTCGGCGGCCTTCGACCAGGATGTGCATGTCGCGTTCCTGGATGACGGCATCTACCAGATCAAGAAGGGCCAGGACACCAAGGAACTTGGCCACAAGAACTTCTCGCCGACCTATCGGGCGCTGGAAGGCTATGACATCGAGAAGCTGTATGTCGAACAGGAAAGCCTGGACGAACGCGGCCTGACCGAAGCCGATCTTCTGGTTCCCGTCGAGGTCATCAGCCGCGCCGACATGGCCAAGCTGATGGGCGAGATGGACGTGATCCTGACCGCGTAAAGGGGCAAAACCGATGAGCATTCTGCACACCGTCAACAAGAGCCCCTTCGAGCGTTCGAACCTCGACAGCTGCCTGAAGCACGCCAATGCCGGCGATTCGGTGCTGTTGCTGGAAGACGCCGTGGTCGCCGCCATCGCCGGCACCGCCTTCGCCGCCCGTCTGACCGACGCGGCCAAGATGGTCAAGCTGTGCGTGCTGGGCGCCGATCTCAAGGCGCGTGGGCTTGATCCGGCCAAGGTCATCGACGGCGTCGCCGTCGTCGATTACGCCGCCTTCGTCGACATGGCCGCCGCCAACAACGCGGTCCATGCCTGGTTATAATCTCGGGGTACCCAAATAAATAGGGAGAGTGGAGACATGGCTTATTCTGTTTCGGGCAAGAGCATCGAGGCCGATGAAGAGGGTTACCTGGTTGACATCAACCAGTGGAACGAAGAGCTGGCCGATCTGATCGCCAAGGACGAGGGCATCACCATGAGCCCCGAGCATTGGGAAGTCGTCAACTTCCTGCGCGAATATTATGCCGAGTACCAGATTGCTCCGGCCGTGCGCGTGCTCACCAAGGCCATCGCCAAGAAGATGGGCCCGGAAAAGGGCAGCAACAAGTACCTGTACGAGCTGTTCCCGTACGGCCCCGGCAAGCAGGCGTGCAAGATCGCGGGTCTGCCCAAGCCGACCGGCTGCGTCTAAGGTTTTCGTTGGCGTCGCCCCCGCGTAAGCGGGGGCCCAGTTCCAAGCTGGATGTCCGCGTTCGCGCGGACATGACGGGACTTTGCGTGCGTGAAGGGACTGCTTCGGCGGGAGCGAGGAAGACGTGACAACCCTATTCGCCATCCTGTTCTACGCGGCGTTCGCCGTGCTGCTGGCCGGCCTGGGCTTCAAGATTGCCCAGTACGCCCGCACGCCCGCGCCGTTGAAGATCCCCACCACCCCCGGGCCGATCACCACCCCCGGAATCGCCTTCCGTCTGGGACGCGAGGCGGTGCTGTTCGAAAGCCTGTTCAAGTCCAACAAGCCCTTGTGGATTTTCGCCATCATCTTCCACTTCGGCCTGTTCGTGGTGCTGGCGCGCCACCTGCGCTATTTCCAGGAGCCGGTGTGGTTCTGGGTCGGCCTGGTCCAGCCGTTCGGCCTGTATGCCGGCCTGGCGATGGTCGCCGGCCTGGGCCTGCTGCTGCTCCGCCGGTTCGTGATCGACCGCGTCGCCTATGTCACCAGCCCGTCCGACATCTTGATGCTGCTGCTGTTGCTGGGCATCGGGATCAGCGGCCTGGGCATGACCACGGTTGCCCATACCGACATCATCGCGGTCAAGGCGTTCTTCCTGGGGCTGATGCGCTTTTCCCTGCAGCCGCTGCCGACCGATCCGGCCCTGCTGGTCCATCTGGCGCTGGTGGCGGTTCTGATGATCGTCTTCCCGTTCTCGAAGCTTTTGCATGCGCCCGGACTGTTCTTCAGCCCGACCCGCAATCAGAAAGACGACCCGCGCGAGCGCCGCCATCTGTCCGACTGGGCGGCGAAACTCGAAGCGGGAAGGAACTGACCCATGGCCGATATCGACATTCCCGTCCTGGGTGATCCCGCCGAGCGCGAGATTCCGGCGGTCCATCCCGGTGCGATGGCCGGCTCGAAGCCCTATGTCGCCCAAGCCGTCCACCAGGAGCCGCTGGGCTTCGCCGGCGAACTGCCCGAGGATTGGCAGGCCAAGGCGCTGGGCCGCATGGGCGACCTGCTGGGCCGCTACCGCTCGCTGCAGGTGTTCATGGACATCTGCGTCAAGTGCGGCGCCTGCACCGACAAGTGCCATTATTTCATCGGCACCGGCGACCCCAAGAACATGCCGGTGGCCCGTCAGGACCTGTTCCGCTCGGTCTATCGCCGCTATTTCACCCCGGCCGGCCGCGCGTTGGGCGCCATCGGCCTGGGCAGCCTGGTCGGCGCCAAGGAATTCACCCGCGAGCTGCTGGACGAGTGGTTCAACTACTTCCACCAGTGCTCGCAGTGCCGCCGCTGCTCGGTGTTCTGCCCCTACGGCATCGATACCGCCGAGGTGTCGATGGCCGCGCGCGATGTGATGAACCACATCGGCATGGGCCATAAATACGCCAACGAGATCATCGGCAAGGTCCACAAGATCGGCAACAATCTGGGCCTGCCGGCTCCGGCCTTGCTCGATACGCTGGAAGGGCTGGAAGAGGACGTCAAGGACGACACCGGCGCCGACGTCAAGTTCCCGATCGATGTCGAGGGCGCCGAGGTCCTGCTGGTCACGCCCTCGGCCGACTTCTTCGCCGAGCCGCATGTCTTGGGTCTGATCGGCTATGCCAAGGTGTTTCATGCCGCCGGCATCTCGTGGACCTTGTCCACCAAGGCCTCGGAAGCCGGCAATTTCGGCATGTTCATCGGCAATTACGAGCAGATGCGCAAGATTTCCATGCGTATCCGCGAGGCCGCCCAGGAACTGAAGGTCAAGCGCATCGTCTTCGGCGAATGCGGCCACGCCTGGCGCGTCGCCTATTCCTTCCTTAACACCCTGGCCGGTCCGTGGGACTTCCTGGACCCGCGCTATCCGGTGCCGCAGCACATCCTGGAAGTCACCGACGGCCTGATCAAGAAGGGCGGCATCAAGCTCGACAAGTCCGGCAATGACGGCATGGTGCTGACCGTGCACGATTCGTGCAACGTGGCCCGCGCCAGCCGGATGGGCGACTGCCCCGGCGGCCAGTTCACCATTCCGCGCGACGTCATCAAGGCCAGCGTGCCCAAGTTCGTCGATATGCACCCCGACACCACCCACGAGAAGACTTTCTGCTGTGGCGGCGGTGGCGGCTTGCTGACCGACGAGTTGATGGATCTGCGCGTCAAGGGCGCCAAGCCCCGCATGGAAGCCCTGAAGGACGTGATCGACCGCGAAGGCGTCACCCACATGGCCGCCATGTGCGCGATTTGCAAGGCCCAGTTTACCAAGATCCTGCCGATCTACGGCTACGACAGAGAGATGGTGGTTTCGGTTCACCAGCTGGTGAGCAACTCCATCCTTCTCGGCAACAACGATTAAGATAAGTTCAAGGGAGACCACCATGGCTAAGACCACCGCCAAGGCCATCACCGAGGGCATGAATTTCCGCCGTTACAAGGACGGCGATCACAAGCCGTCGGCCTGGCAGGACGAGATCTTCAAGGCCGGATGGTCGCACAAGTGCCCGACCTACGTGCTGCGCACGCCGCCCTGCTCGGGCTCGTGCCCGTCGGGACACGACATCCGCGGCTGGCTGGACATCGTGCGCGGCATCGAAAAGCCCGCCGAAGGCCAGAGCTGGCAGGAATACGCCTTCCGCCGCATGACCGAGGCCAACCCGTTCCCGTCGGTGATGGGCCGCGTCTGCCCGGCGCCCTGCGAGCAGGGTTGCAATCGCAACATGGTCGAAGAGCATGTCGGCATCAATTCGGTCGAGCATTTCGTCGGCGATTGGGCCATCGAAAACAACATGACCTTCGCCAAGCCGGATCATGAAACCGGCAAGAAGATCGCCGTCATCGGTGGCGGCCCGGCCGGCCTGTCGGCGGCGTATCAGCTGCGCAAGAAGGGCCACTCGGTCACTTTGTTCGAGGACAAGCCGGAACTGGGCGGCTTCATGCGCTATGGCATTCCCGGCTACCGCACGCCGCGCGACAAGCTGGACGCCGAGATCAAGCGCATCATCGACACCGGCATCACCGTCAAGACCAATTGCCGTGTCGGCCGTGATCTGAAGGTCGCCGACCTGGAACGCGATTTCGACGCCATCTTCTGGGGTGTGGGCACCCATTCCGGCCGCGGCCTGCCGATCCCCGGCTGGGCCGATACCCCCAATTGCGTCTCGGGCGTCGCCTTCCTGAAGGCCTTCAACGAGGGTCGCCTGCAGGCGGTCACCGGCCGCATCATCGTCGTCGGCGGTGGCGACACCTCGATCGACGTCGCCTCGGTGGCCCGTCGCCTGGGTCACATCAAGGAAGTGTCGAGCCAGGACCGCATCGAGCACATCATCCTGGGCCAGACCGCCCACGACGTCGCCGCCACCGCCCAGCGCGAGGGCTGCACCACCACGCTGACCAGCTTGTTCCCGGTCGAGAAGATGATGGCCGCCGAGCGCGAGGTGGAAGACGCCAAGCGTGAAGGCATCGACATCAAGGGCGGCGTGATGCCCCTCGAGGTGCTGAAGGGCGCCGACGGCCGCGCCACCGGCCTCAAGATGTGCAAGTGCACCATGAACGGCATGGTCCCCGAGCCGATCGCCGGCACCGAATTCATCGTCGAGGGCGACCTGATCGTCGCCGCCATCGGCCAGAAGGGCGATCTGGTCGATCTGCCGGAAATGGACAATGGCAACGGCTTCATCAATGCCGACAAGACCATGCGGGTGCCGGGCAAGCCGAAGCATTTCGTCGGTGGCGATGTGGTCCGTCCGCATCTGTTGACCACCGCCGTCGGCCATGGCCGCATCGCCGCCGCCTCGATCGAGGAATTCCTGGACTCGGGTGAAATCAGCAAGCGTCCCAAGGTCGATGTTCACCAGTTCAACCTGTTGAACAAGCTGCGCGAGACCAACCTGTCGCCTGAGACCTATGACGGCACCGCCACCCGGGGCACCTCGACCGCCAAGTTCGCCGTCCACAATTTCGAGGACCGCGCCTCGGCCGAGATCATCCCGCACGACCAGCTGTTCCTGGGCCACTTCACCCAGGTCGCGCGCAACCACCGCGACGAGGTGCATATCGGCGCCGACGAGGTGATCGGCAATTTCGCCGAGCGCCTGATGCCGCTCTCGGAAAAGACCGTCGTCGACGAGGCCAAGCGCTGCATGTCGTGCGGTCTGTGCTTCGAGTGCGACAATTGCGTGGTGTTCTGCCCGCAAGGCGCGGTCAGCCGCGTCTCGAAGAAGGAACGCACCACCGGCCGCTATGTGGAAACCGATTACGCGAAGTGCATCGGTTGCCATATCTGCTTCGACGTGTGCCCGACCGGGTACATCCAGATGGGCCTGGGCGAGTAAGGATCGACGGCCATGCGCGCTTGGGTGCTGTCATTGCTGATGGGGTTGGTCTGGCTGACCGGTCAGGCCTGGGCGGGCGATATTTCGCCCGTCATCCCCAAGGCGCAAGGGGCGTGCGTCGATGAGCCGCAGGCCATGCGACGCCATCATTTCGACTTTCTGAAGCACCAGCGCGACGACACGCTGCGGTCGGGCATTCGGGGCGCCAAGTATTCCTTGAAGGAATGCGTGTCGTGCCATGCCCTGCGCGGCCATGACGGCAAGGCGGTCCCGGTCAATGCCGAAGGCCAGTTCTGCCAGTCGTGCCATTCCTATGCCGCGGTGTCGATCGATTGCTTCACCTGCCACGCCACCGTGCCGGACAAGGCGCCGAAAACGGCCGGAGTGACCCAATGACCGAGACCACTCGCCGCGATCTGCTGAAGGGAGCCGCCGGGGCCGTTGTCCTGGCCCCCGGCCTGACCCTGATCGCCGCCGAAGCCCAGGCCCGCGCGCCTGGCTCCGCCGCCAGCGCCGCCAACCGCTTTGGGATGCTGATCGATACAAGGAAGTGCGATGCCGGCTGCACCGCCTGCGTCGATGCCTGCAAGACCGAGATGGGGCTGGCCGGTCACGACCGTCCCGCCACCGACGCCCAATATATCCGCAAGGTGAACGTCAAGGACCCGACCTCGGGTGCTGCCCATTCGGTGCCGGTGATGTGCCAGCATTGCGCCAAGCCGCCTTGCGTCGATGTCTGTCCGACCGGGGCCAGCATGAAGCGGGCCGACGGCGTCGTCTTGGTCGATCGCCACATCTGCATCGGCTGCCGCTATTGCATGATGGCCTGTCCCTACAAGGCGCGCTCGTTCGCCCACGAGGACCAGACCAATCAGCGCGAAGCCAATCCGCGCGGCAAGGGCTGCGTCGAGGCCTGCACGCTGTGCGCCCACCGCATTGATGCCGGCGGCCAGCCGGCTTGCGTCGAGGCCTGCGCCGCCACCGGCAAGGCGGCGATGCTGTTCGGCGATCTGGCCGACCCCAATTCCGAATTGTCCCGCCGCGTCGCGGCCGAGGCCAGCACCCGCATCCGCGCCGATCTGGGCACCGGTCCGGCCGTGCGCTATCAGGGGATCTGACCATGAAGCGCATCACCTTCCGGGAACTGACCCCGATGACCACCGGCTGGCTGGCCCTGATGGGCGCCCTGGCGGTCCTGGCCGCCATCGCCGGCGCCGCCGTGCTGTACATGGAACATCAAGGCCATTGGGTCACCGGCATGACCAACCAGATCGTCTGGGGCATGCCGCACGTCTTCGCCATCTTCCTGATCGTCGCCGCCTCGGGGGCGTTGAACGTCGCCTCGATCGGCTCGGTGTTCGGGCGCGAGCCCTATCAGCCGCTGGGGCGGCTGTCGGGCCTGTTGGCCATTGCCCTGCTGGCCGGCGGCCTGGCGGTGCTGGTGCTTGATCTCGGTCGGCCCGACCGGCTGATCGTCGCCATGACCCACTTCAATTTCAAGTCGATCTTCGCGTGGAACGTCATCTTGTATTCCGGCTTCTTCGCCATCGTCGGCGCCTATCTGTGGACGATGATGGATTGGAAGATGAAGGGCTATTACAAGGGCGCCGCCGTCGCCGCCTTCGTCTGGCGCCTGGTGCTGACCACCGGTACCGGCTCGATCTTCGGGTTCCTGATGGCCCGCGACGCCTATAACTCGGCGGTGATGGCGCCGTTGTTCATCGCCATGTCCTTCGCCTTCGGCCTGGCCGCCTTCATCTTGGTGGTGATGGGCGCCTATGCGGGAAGCGGCCGGCCGGTGGCGCCCGAACTGGTCACCCGCATGGGCCGTCTGCTCGGGCTGTTCTGCGCCGCCAATTTGTATTTCGTCGCGGTTCAGCATCTGACCGCGCTTTACATGGCCGATCGCGGCGCGGTCGAGGCCTTCATCCTGGCCGATGGCGGCATCTACACCCTGCTGTTCTGGGGCGTCCAGGTGGCCCTGGGCGGGCTGGTGCCGATGGCCATTCTGTTCTCGAAGAACGCCACCCGCTGCACCGTGCGTTTCGCCGCCATCCTGGTGATGATCGGCGGCTTCGCCCAGGTCTATGTCATCCTGATCGGCGGTCAGGCCTTCCCGTTGACCCTGTTCCCGGGGATGGAGGTGTCGTCCGCGTTCCAGGATGGGGTGGTCGGGGCCTATGCCCCCAGCCTGCCCGAGATCCTGCTGGGCATCGGCGGTTTCGCCGTCGCCGGCCTGATCACCCTGGTCGGCGCCACCTTCCTGCGCATCCTGCCGGACAGCCTGGCGGCCGAATAATCATCCTCGAAATCAGTCGCAAAAGACGGCGCGGGCCCATGGGCCCGCGCCGTTTGCATTTGTGGACAATTTTACTCAAATTAATATTGGTTGTGTCATAAATACACATATAACACCATTTGTTGTAGTGTTGATGCAACTGGGTTATATTCTGTTCAAGAGTTCCTCCTTGGGACGAAAGCCATGGGTACCCCAGTCTGCGCTCCGATCCTGCCAACGGCCGACCCGATCGACACCGTGCGCACTTTGCTCCGTCACGACATCGCCGCCATTTTGCGCAAGAACCTGCCGGCCCTGAAGCTGGTGGCCGAGGACAAGGTCTATGACAAGGTGATGGACGACCCGATCCTGCTGGATCAGGGTTTCCGCCTGCTGAGATCCAAGCCCGAACTGTTCAAGGAGGTGGTGCGCACCCGCGAGCGGACCCTGCCTTCGTCGGATACCGATCCCTTGTGGTGCGGCCGCACCTTGGCCGAGGCGGTGGCCTTGGTGGTGCGGGCCTGTGCCCGGCGCTATTTCCGCCGTCGTCTGAAGGCGCCCAAACTGACGCTTACCCCGCCCAAGCCGCCGTTGCTGTTCCAGATCGGGCTGGCTTTGGGCCTGGTCGATCCGCCCCGCGCGCCCAAGCGCAAGGCCCAGCCGACGCCGGGCGAGAAGCTGTATCTGGCGATCCGCGATTTCCTGCTTTACGACTGGCAGGTGCCGCTGATCCCGGCCTATGCGGCTTTGTCGCCGGCCACGGTGGTCGGGCTGGGTCCGCGCATCCTGGACTTCCGCGACCCGCTGAAGCTGCAATTGCTGGCTGACGAAAATATCGGCCACGCCTTGGTCGAGGGGAAGACCCCGCTGCTGCTGTCCGATGCCGGCAAGATGATCAATTCCGACAACATCGACGCCGAGATGCTGTGGAGCGTGTGCCAGAAGATGCGCCTGGGCGCCCTGTTCCCCGATTTCAACGCGACCGAGATGCGCAAGGCGGTGGCGATGATCGCGGCGACCAGCCCGGTGGCGCTGAAGGCGTTCCTGCCGGTCCTGGGCGACGACATCCGCAAGTTCACGCTGTACCTGTTCACCACCTATGCCTGCTTCGGGCCGACCCGCTATCGCCAGGTGCTGGGCGCGCACGCGCAAGGCTGGGTGATCGAGGCGATGGCCAAGCGCGCCGCCCGCGAGCCGGCGCTTTCCGGCACCCACGAGGAAATGAAGGCGACCATCGAAACCTGGCTGAACAGTGCGGTGGCTGCGCTGGATCAGTCGGACAAGGATCGGGCCGAGGCTTACCAGTCACTGGATCGGGTGAAGTAGGCAAGATTTCGCCAATTGCCGCCGACAGGCGCGCCATGCAATCATCCTTCGGGTGTTTTGGAATGATCTCATGGGCAATCTGGACCGACTGCGCGCGCATCGCGACGAAATCCTGTCCCTGGCCTCCAGGTTCGGCGCTCGTAACTTGCGCGTCTTCGGCTCGGTCGCCCGGGACGAGGACAATCCGTCCAGCGACATCGATTTGCTGGTCGAGTGGAGTGATCAGGCCAGTCTGACCGATTGGGTCGGGTTCCAACAGGAAGCCGAGCGGGTCCTGGGGACGAGGGTCGATGTCGTCTCCGAGGCTTCGTTGCACTGGTATGTTCGCGACAAGATTCTGGCGGAAGCTCGCCCGCTGCCATGAAGGACCCCCGCCTCTATCTGCTCCATATCGCCGAGTGCATCGCAAAGATCGCGCGCTATACCGCGGCGGGGGCTACGGCGATGGACGAACCTATGGTGGCTGATGCGGTGTTGCGCAATCTGCAGACCCTCAGCGAGGCGGCGCAGCGTCTGCCCGACGACGTCAAGGCACGGCACCCCGAGATTCCATGGCAAAGAATTGCCGGTTTTCGCAACATCCTGGTGCACGACTATCTTGGCGGGATCGACAATTCGCTGGTCTGGCGGGTGATCCAGGACGAATTGCCGCGCCTGAAAGCAGTAATCGAAGCGGAATTGGCGGCTTAAGCCCCCTTCTCGCGCTTTTCCACCCGCTTCATCGACAAGATCAGGCAGACCACAGCCCAGGCGATGGTGACCGCCAGCGACAGCAGATAAGCGGGCGAGGCCAGCATGGACATGGCGTCGCCATAAAAGGGCGCGCGGATGATGTTCAGCGCGTGGTGCACCGGGTTGATCGCCATCACCACATTGATCCAGCCGGCGGCGCCGGAAACCGGAAACAGGGCGCCCGACAGCATCCACAAGGGCATCAGGAACACCATCATCACCGCGTGGAAGCCCGAGGTCGATTTCATCCCCCAGGCGATCAGGAAGCCCAGGGCGGCGAAGCCGGTGCCGGTCAGCACGAAGCCGGCCAACAACAGCAGGAAGCCGCCGACGCTGAAGGACAATCCCAGGAAGGGGGCGGCGATGGTGAACAGCAGCACCTGGACCAGGGCGATCAGCACCGAGCCCATCACCTTGCCCAGAACGATGGCCAGACGCGACACCGGGGCGACCAGCACGCCTTGCAGGAAGCCGGCGTCGCGGTCCTCGATGATGGTGATGCACGAGAAGATGCTGGCGAACAGCAGCATCATCACCATCACGCCGGGATAGAAATATTCCAGATAGGTCATCTGCTCCATGCCGGCCGGCTTGAAGCTGGTGCCCATGCCGGCGCCCAGGAAGGCCCAGAACATCAGGGGCTGGGCGATGGCGCCGATGACCCTTTGCGGCTGGCGGGCGAAGCGGGTGAACTCGCGGCGTGCCAGCGAGACGGCGACGCGGATCATCTGGGTTCTCCCGGGTGGTCGGCCATCTCGGGCATGGCCCGGCCGGTGACGTGGACGAACACGTCTTCAAGGTCCGGCTGTTTGATGGAAATCGACAAGATGTCGCCCCGCCAGCGTTCCAGGATGCGCTCCAGAAGCGGCAGGCCTTCGCCGTTTTCGGTTTCTTCCAGGCGCAATTCGTCGCCGTGGCGGCGGATGGCCAGGCCCAGATGGGCGCGCAATTCGTCCCCCAGAGAGTCGGGGTCCTTGGCGCGGACCACCACCATCTCGGTGCCGATCAGGGCCCTCAGTGCCGCCGGGCTGTCATAGGCCAGCAGGCGGCCTTCGCGCATGATGGCGACACGGTCGACATTCTCGGCCTCGGCGAAGACGTGGCTGGTCATCAGCACCGTCATGGCCCGCTCCTTTTGCAGCCGGTGCAGGGCGTCCAGGAAGGCCCGGCGCGAACCCGGGTCCAGCCCGGTGGTCGGCTCGTCCAGCAGCAGGACCTTGGGCCGGGTCATCATCACCTTGGCCAGTTCGACCTGGCGGGCCAGGCCGCCCGACAGCGTTTCGACCTTGTCGTTTTGACGATCCTTGAGGTCGGTCCAGGCCAGGGCGTCATCCTTGCGCGCCTGGAACTCGGGCCCGCCGATGCCGTAAAGGTCGGCGTGGATGCGGATGTTTTCCGCCACCGTCAGATGCTTGTCGACCGCCGGGCTTTGGAACACCACCCCCATGATGCGCCGCACCTCGGCGCCCTGGCTGGCCAGGTCGAAGCCGCCGATGGTCACGGCTCCCCGGCTGGGGGTGGCCAGCCCGCACAGGATGCGAAACAGGGTCGATTTGCCCGACCCGTTCGGTCCCGACAGGATGGTGAACTGTCCTTCCGGCACGTCGAGCGACAGGTCGAACAGGGCGGTGCGCTCGGGCTGTTTGCGGCCGGCGGGATAGACGTGGCGAAGCTGGTCGATGCGGATCATGAGGTGCTGCTTACTTCAGGTGGCGGGCGGGCGCAAGCACCCCGGTCAAGCGCGGCAGTTTTATAATCATTTTAAACTTTGCGCAAGGAACGGCAGAAGGCGGCGAAGCGGGGCCCCCATGGGCTGGCGCCGACGCTGCGCAGGTGGGCATAGGTGGCCAGGGCGTTCCTGACGATCAGCCCGTCGCGGTTCTGTCCGATGCCGGCGCCGCGGACCACCTCGTAGGCGAAGCGGGCTTCGGCTTCCAGATTCTCGATGCGGGAATGGTGGAATTCGTGGGCCGGGACCACGGCGGGGCCTTGTTCCAGGCGCGGCCAGGGGAAATCGGCGGTCTCGCGCAGGCGGACATAGCCGCGCCCTTGCGGCCTTGCATGCATCACCGCATCGCCCGGCACCAGCCCGACCATCTCGCGCCGGGTGCCGTGCCAGACGATGGCGCGCGACAGATACATCAGGCCGCCGCATTCGGCATAGATCGGCAGGCCGGCCTGGGCCTTCGTCAGCAGGTCGGCGCGGAAGGATCGGTTGGCCTCCAGCCGTTCCGCGGCTGTCTCGGGGAAGCCGCCACCGATGAACAGGCCATCCAGATCGTCGGGCAGGGTGGAATCGGACAGCGCGTTCAGGAATACCAGTTCGGCGCCGGCGGCCTTCAGGGCATCGAAATCGTCGGGATAATAGAAGCCGAAGGCGGGATCCTTCAGCACGCCGATCCGCAAATCCGGCACGGGCCAGGCGGCGGGCGAGGGGAACACTTCCGTCTCGGGGGCGGTGGCGGCCAGGGCGATGATGGCGTCCAGATCGACCTGAGCGGCGACGCAGGACTGCAAACTGGCGATGGCGGCAGCGGCCTCGGCCGCTTCGTTGGCCGGGACCAGGCCCAGATGGCGTTCCATGATTTCCATCTCGGGCGAGCGATGGACGGCGCCGACCACCGGAATGCCGGTGTAATGGGCGACCACGTCGCGCAGCTTCTTCTCGTGCCGGGGGCCGCCGACCTTGTTCAGGATCACGCCGGCGATGCGAATGGACTCGTCGAAGGCCTGATAGCCCTTCAGCAAGGGCGCGATGCCCCGGGTCATGCCGGTGGTATCGACCACCAGCACCACCGGAGCCTCCAGCCAGGCGGCCAGGCTGGCGCTGGAATTGGACCCTTCCAGATCCATGCCGTCGAACAGGCCCTTATTGCCCTCGATCAGGCTGATGTCGGCGCCACGGCTGAAACGCTCGAAGCTTTCGCGGATCAGCTTGGGCGGCTGGGTGTGGAAATCCAGGTTGCGGCAGGTGCGCCCGCAGGCGGCCGACAGCCACAAGGGGTCGATATAGTCTGGTCCCTTCTTGAAGGGCTGCACCGCCAGCCCCCGGGCGGCCAGAGCGGCGGCCAGCCCGACGGTGACGGTGGTCTTGCCCGAGGATTTATGCGCCGCCGAGATCAGCAGGCGCGGGGCTTGGCGAGTGTTCATGCCCGTGGGCCTACCCACGGGCATGCAGCCGCCATTGAGGCGGCGGCCAAGGGCGCGGATGCGCCCGCCCGGCGAGGGCAAACCAAGTTCACACCGCCCCCGGGATGCGGGTCTTGATGCGGTCGCGCCACATCGCCTGCGCGGCTCCTTCGGCCTCGGCCACCGAGGCGGCGCGGCCGGAATACCGCAGCACGATGGCGATGGTGCCGGCGATGGCGGCGGCCGCCACCTCGTCCTTGTCCTCGCCGGTCCACAGCGCCTTCAGGCGCGGCAACTCCAGCCCGTCCTCCTTGTCGCGGGTGCCGGCGATCAGCGCCGGCCATTCCTCGGTGCCGGGCTGGCCGTCGGCCAGGAAGGCCACCGTGCAATCCTTCTCGGGCCGGCGCTCGACCTCGCCGCCGTCGCCCTTGAACACCGCGGCGAAACGCTCGCCCATCAGGCGCGAGCCTTCCTGGTGCACCGGCATGTAGGGCGGGTGGGTGACGCCGTTGATGGTGAAGGCGGCGCCAAACGGGTTGACCATGCGCGCCACCGTGTGGATCGGCGAGCGCAACCCCAGCAATTGGCGCAGGCCCATCACCTGATGCAGGCGGGGCGACAGGGCTTCCAGCGTCATATAGGCGAAATTGTGGGCACGCAGCTGGGCGCAGGCCTGTTCGGCGCTGGTTGCCGCCGGCACGCCCAGCGAGGCCAGGGCCTCGGACGAATAGACCCGGCCGGCGGTGTGGTTCTCGGCTCCGTGCATGAACACCGAAATGCCGTGCTGGGCCAGGGTCAGCGCTGCCAGCAGGTAATGGGGCAATTGCCGCGACTTGCCGGCATAGGACGCCCAGTCCACGTCCACCTTGGGGGCGTCGGCCGGAAGCGTGATGGAATCCTTGATGGCCAGCGCCAGGCCGGCGGCTTCCTCGGGCAGCTCGGTCTTGACCCGCAGCAGGCACAGGAAGGCGCCCAGCTGGGCCTGTTCGACCTCGCCCTTCATGATCATGGTCATGGCGGCGCGGGCCTCGTCCATGGTCAGTGGCCGCGACAGGTTGGGGCCCTTGCCGAGAATGCGGACATATTGCGCAAAGGGATGTTCCTGCGGCGTGGCGCCATGTGCACGGGGATGAGCCAAAGCCTGTCTTCCTTGATCCAGTGGGGCGGCGGTAAAGGTTCAGTTTATCCTGATATGCCGGGGGAGGCGCAAGCCTTGACCGAACCGCGGCGCACGGTCTATAAAACTGAACCGTTCAGTTCAGAGTCCGCCATGAAAAAGCGCCTGCTTCCCGTGTTGGCCCTCCTGGTCCTTGTCAGCGCCTTCTTCGGCTGGCGGTGGTGGACCGATCTGCGTTTCGAGCAGACCACCGACGATGCCTATGTCGAAGGCGACATCACCCACCTGTCGGCCAAGGTGGCCGGCCATGTCGCGGCGGTGCTGGCCGCCGACAATCAGGCGGTCAAGGCGGGCGATGTGCTGCTGCGCCTCGACGACCGCGACCAGCGGGCCAGGCGCGACGAGGCGGCGGCCCTGGTGGCGGCCAGGGCGGCGCAACTCGAGCAATTGGACGACAAAGTGGCGGTGCAACTGGCGCTGCTGACCCAGGCGGGGGCCGGCATCTCGGCGGCCCAGGCCGATCTGGTCCGCAGCCGCGCCGACCTGGAACGCACCCGCGCCCTGGTGCGCGACGATTATGTCAGCCGCCAGCGCTTCGACAAGGAAACCGCCGACGCCGCCAAGGCCGAGGCCGGGCTGAAGGGCTCGGCGGCCGGGGCCAACGCCGCCAAGCGGCAGGTGGCGGTGCTGGAAAGCGACCGCGCCATCGCCATCGCCCAACTGGACCAGGCCAAGGCGCAATTGACCCTGGCCGAAAGCGACCTGGATTCCACCATCATCCGCGCCCCCATCGACGGAATCGTCGGCAACCGGGCGGCCCGGCTCGGGTCCTATGTGCGGCCCGGCCAGCATCTGCTGACGGTGGTGCCGGTGCATGGTCTGTGGGTCGAGGCCAATTTCAAGGAAACCCAGCTGACCCGCATCCGCCCCGGCCAAGTGGCGCGCCTGAAGGTCGATGCCTTTCCCGATGTGGAATTGACCGGCCGGGTCGCCAGCTTTTCACCGGCCTCGGGGGCCAAGTTCAGCCTGCTGCCGCCGGAAAACGCCACCGGCAACTTCACCAAGGTCGTGCAACGGGTGCCGGTGCGAATCGAACTGGCGGCCGACCATCCGCTGATCGGGCGCCTGGCGCCGGGCCTGTCGGTGGTGGCGACGGTGCGGACCGGGCCATGAGGACCAATCGATGAGTCCGGCCGATCCGCGACTGCTGGTCCGACCGGAAGACCGGGTGGTATCGGTCCGCGACTGGATCGGCTTCATGGCCATGGTGCTGGGCATGTTCATGGCCATCCTGGACATCCAGATCGTGGCCAGCTCGATCGCCCAGATCCAGGCCGGCCTGTCGGCCTCGGCCGACGAGATCAGCTGGGTCCAGACCGCCTATCTGATCGCCGAGGTGGTGATGATCCCGCTGTCGGGCTGGGCGGCGAAGGTGTTCTCGACCCGCTGGCTGTTCCTGGCCTCGTGCGTCACCTTCACTGTCGCCTCGGTGGCCTGCGCCATGGCCTGGAGCATCGAATCGATGATCGTCTTTCGCGCCATCCAGGGCTTCCTGGGCGGCGCGATGATCCCCACGGTGTTCGCCACCTCGTACCTGATGTTTCCGCCGCGCAGCCAGGCCGGCATCTCGGTGCTGATCGGGCTGGTGGCGACCATGGCCCCGACGCTGGGGCCGACGCTGGGCGGCTGGCTGACCGAGGCGTTCAGCTGGCACTGGCTGTTCCTGATCAATATCGTCCCCGGCCTGGCGGTGGCGAGCCTGGTGGCGACCTTCGTCGATGTCGATCGGCCGCGCCTGTCGATGCTGAAGGGTTTCGACATGGCCGGCATCGTGCTGGTGGCGCTGTTCCTGGGCTCGCTGCAATACATCCTGGAAGAAGGCCCCGGCGACGATTGGTTCGACGAGCCGAAGATCGTGGTGATGTCGGCCCTGTGCGCCGTCGCCGGCCTGGCCTTCCTGTGGCGCGAACTGACCTGCGCCCAGCCGGTGGTCGAGTTGAAGGCCTTCGCCGACCGCAACTTCGCCGTCGGATGCCTGTACAGCTTCATCATCGGTATCGGCCTTTACGGCTCGGTCTACGTCATCCCGCTGTTCCTGGGCCGGGTGCGCGGCTATTCCGCCCTGGAAATCGGTCTGACCATGATGGTCACCGGCGCCTTTCAGTTCCTGTCGGCGCCGCTGGCCGGCAATCTGGCCCGCCACATCGACTTGCGCGCCATGCTGGGCCTGGGCCTGGGCCTGTTCGGGGCCGGCCTGTGGCTGAACCATGTGCTGACCAGCGAATGGGGCTATTGGGAGATGTTCCTGCCCCAGGCGGTGCGCGGTCTGTCCTTGATGTTCTGCTTCGTGCCGATCAACGCGGTGGCCTTGGGCCATCTGGCCCCGGCGGCGGTGCAGAACGCGTCGGGGCTTTACAATCTGATGCGCAATCTGGGCGGTGCCATTGGCCTGGCCGCCATCACCACCGCCCTGGGCGATCGCGTCGATTTCCACTATGCCCGGCTGGCGGAAAAGGTGACCTGGGACAATCTGGAAGCGGTGACCCGCCTGGGCGAGATTTCCGCCCGCATGGCGGCGATGGTTCCGGGTGATCCCGATCAGGCGGCCCTGAAGGTGCTGGTCAACCTGACCAAGCAGCAGGCCATGACCATGGCCTTCGGCGACGTCCTGCTGGGCATGAGCCTGGTGTTCGTGGCTGGCCTGGCGTTGATGCCGCTGGTCCACAAGGTCGGCCACCCGTCGGCGGGTGGCGGCGGCCACTGAAAAAAGCGCTGCCCGGGACTGAAGTTTCCTCCAGTCCCGGGCCTGCGACGTCATCCTACCACTTGATCTGTTCCAGGTTGTCGAAATCGACCACGGTCTCGCCATGGGCGGTGGTCAGGTGCACCTCGCCAGCGACGTCCTGGCCGACCGCGTCGGACAGGTCCTGCGTGTCCGCCCAGCCCGAGCCGGCACCACCGATGAAGGTGTCGTTGACGGCACCGGCCTCGATCTTCTCGACGCTTTGGACATTGCCGATCCAGATGGCGTCGTTGCCTTCGGTCATGCTCCCCAGCAAGCTTCGCATCAGGGCAGAAAGCCCGGACGCAATGCGTTCCGGGTGCATGTGAAGTCCATAGCTTGGGAAATTCTAAAAATTACAATCGCAATGTAAGTGAAGTGTAAAAAAGTAAAGAAATATTTGCGCAGTCATCCGCCTGTATTTGTCGCTATCATTTGTAATATTGTCGAATATGTTGGGCATTGTGCGTAAAAATCGTTGGTCATGTCTACGTGTGTCGTTCGTTATGGCCGTTAGTATTTTCATCATAGCGTTTGGGGCTGCGTTCTGACGTCGCCAGCATCAGGATTAGCCCGGCCCCGGCGGCAAGGCCGCCGGTGGCCGCCGGAACGATAGCCCAGGCGCGCATGGTCGCATCCAGCCTGAGATAGACGTTGGCGACCCAGCCCGTGCCGCCCAGCAGCAGCAGCAGGCCGAGGTCGCAATGCCGCCCAGGATGGCGAGCCACGCCGCCAGCCGCATTCCCTTGAGTAACATTCTTCCTGTTCCCCCCTGTGCTTCAACCCCCGCAACCACCAGAAAATCATTCCGTGAAGGGGGGGCGGCCAGCGCAAACTTTGCATTTGTTCTTATCGTTGGGGCGTTTACCCTGTTCAGCCGGATGGGCGTGGGAAATGCGTTGAAGGGGTGGGGGCAGGGGCAGCTATCGGGCACGATCGATCGCGGGTGTGCCCATTTTAGTCCCGACCGTGGCGGGGACTTTCGGCTGGGCAATGGCCTGTTCTGGATCGGTTTTTTCGTGGAGTTTAGTCTGTGGGAGTGATGCTGCGTCTGGTTGGCTACGCTGCCATTTTGTTCGGGCTGGGAGTGGCCGGGGCAATGGTCATGGTCAATTCCGGCGAACTGCAAGTCCTCTTCGGGGTCTTCGCCCTGGGCGGCCTTGGCGTCGTCGTGATTGGTGGCGTGCTGCTCGCCGTCGGCGCTCTTGTGGGACGAGGCAAGGCGAAGGAGTCGGGTCCGCGGCTTACTCCCGAGCAGCAGCAGATTTTGGACGCCCAGGAATTCCAGGCCACACGCGGTGGTGAGCAAGGGTCAGATTAGATCGCCCGGTCTGCGTGGGGGCATTCCCCTGAGAATTACCAAGAACTCAGCCGTAACCTTCCGGCAGTGGGTGGCCGACATTCACGGCCGGGACTGTCGCTCGGAAGCCATCCCAGGATGAAGGGGGGCACTTTCGAGGCGATAATCATGCCTGCGTTGTGACGGCGACAGCGCTGTTACACCAAGATTGCCTTGAGCTTCGTCGCACTGCTTCCGCAGCCCTTCTTTCGGGCTGATCGGCAATGCGTGCTAAGTGTTTGATTTAACTGGTGCCGGCGGAGGGACTCGAACCCCCGACCTTGGCTTTACGAAAGCCCTGCTCTACCAACTGAGCTACGCCGGCATCTAGGGCGGCGCCCAAGTTCGGCACCGCGAAGGCCCGGAAGTTATCCGCAGCCAAAGACAAAAGCAAGGGGTCAGGGACGGACGAACCGGGCTCGGGCGCCTCGCTCGATGGCCGCGGCAACCAGGCGATCGACCTCCAGCTTGTGGCGGATCAGTTCCAGCAAGCGCATCACCTCGGGGTGGGGCTCGCCGTCCGAGGCCGCGACGTCGCAGGCCAGCGCATAGGCGGTTTCGCGCAGCCAGGCCGGCAATGACGCCTTGATGACGTCCAACGCTCCGGCCATCCCGGTTTCAGAATCCAGCAACTCGGCGCAGGCCGCCGTGGTCTTGATCAGCAGCGCCGGATCGTACTCGCGAAAGATCGGCAGAAATCGAACGATTTCACCAATGGTTTCCAGTTCGGCGTCGGTCATGTCACCGTCACACGCGGAAACCATCACCATGACGTAAACCAGACCGGCGTGATGGCTGAGCATGGCTTATCCTCGAAAGCGGCAAACAACAGATTTCCAAGGACTTTAGGCTTGCGGCCTCACGTTCCGTCAAGCATAGAATTCCAGCGGGGTCGCGTTTGCCCGTACGGGCGACAGGAGAAGGCAGGGATGGCCACTAAAACCGTATTAGTTGTGGACGATAGCCGGGTGGCCCGCATGATGACCCGCCACCTGATCGAACAGAACCGGCCAAGCTGGATCATCGTCGAGGCCGAGACCGGCGAGCAGGCGGTCGAGCGCTTCCAGGACGTGCGGCCGGACTTCACCTTGATGGACGTCAACATGCCCGGCATCGACGGGCTGGAGGCCAGCCGGCGTATCCGCGCCATCGATCAGGCGGCGGTGATCACCTTGTTGACCGCCAACATCCAGGACCCGATCCGCCACCATGCCGACGAGATCGGCATCGGCTTCATCAACAAGCCCTTGCGTGTCGAAGCTCTGCTGGCTTTCCTGGTCGAAGAGGCGCCATGACCTTCCTCATCGGTGACCTCGAACGCGACGCCATCACGGAATTGCTGAACATCGCCATCGGACAGGCCGCCGCCGGCCTGTCGCAATTGGTCGAGGACGAGGTGCGCCTGTCGGTGCCGTTCGTCGATTTCCTGACCCCGGACCAGGCCGCCCGGCGCCTGGACATCGAAACCAAGGGCGGCGACGCCGTGGCGGTGCGCCAGCATTTCAACGGCCCATTCGCCGGCGACATCTTGCTGCTGTTCCCGGAACGGCGCAGCCTGGATCTGGTTCGCCACATGCTGGGCGACGAGGTGCCGCTCAGCCAGTTGACCGAGCTGGAGCAAGAAGCGCTGCAAGAGGTCGGCAACATCATCCTGAACGGCTGCCTGGGCAGCCTGGCAAACCAGTTGAACATGCGGGTGGAAAGCTCGCTGCCGACCTATCTGCGCGGGCCGGGCTCGCGCATCCTGGCCGGCGGCGGTGTCGGCGGCGCCCGTGACGCCGCCACGGACAGCCAGGGGCTGGCGATGTTCCTGCACGTCGATTTCGCCCTGTTGAACAAGGATATCGACGGTTACCTCGCCTTCATCATGGACATCGCTTCGGCCGAACGCTTCGTCGATGCCGTCCGTGCCTATCTGGACGGCCGGATCTAGGATGAAGGAACCGGTCCAGCCTCGCCTGCTGCATGCCCTGTCCGATGCCGCCGAGATCGGTTTGGTCCTGACCGACGGTCACGGGCGGGTGATGTTGTGGAACGACTGGATGGCCAAGGCCTCCCGCATCGCCGAAATCGACGCCAAGGGGCGTCGGCTGGACGAAATCTTCCCCCAGCTCGACGGCAAGCGGGTGGTGGCGGCCGTCGACGACGCGGTCGGCAAGGGCCTGTCGGCGGTGCTGACCTCGTCCTTGAACCGGACGCTGTTCCCGCTGTGGCACGACGGACGGATCCCCGGCAAGCCGGAGCCGATGCATCAGATCGTGGTGGTCAAGCCGGTCAATGACGATGGTGGTCAGCAGGTCTGCCTGGTCCAGGTCTTCGACGTCACCAGCATGGCGCATCGCGAGGCATTATTGCGCCAGCAGGCCCGCACCACCGAGGCACTGGCCGAGAATTACCGTCTGTCGGAGCTGCACAACCGGGCCATCGTCGACAATACCGCCGACGCCATCATCACCTTCGGGGCCGACGGCGCCATCGGCACCTACAATCCGGCGGCCGAGCGGATTTTCGGCTACGACCCCTATGAAATCGTCGGCAAGCCGATCTCGGTGCTGATCCCGGAGCTGGTCACCGATCATGGCGGAATCGATGCTGCCGCCTTGTCGGGCGAACACCGCGAGCGGTCGGGCCTGCGCAAGATCGGCGCCACCTTCCCGCTGGAATTGTCGGTCAGCGAGATGGAGTTGGGCGGCCAGCAATTGTACGTCGCCATCGCCCACGACATCACCGAACGAAAACAGGCCGAGGAAGACCTGCGCACCCAGAAGGAATGGCTGTCGACCCTGATCAACGCCATGCCCGATCTGGTTTGCTTCAAGGACGGCAAGGGCCGCTGGCTGGTGGCCAACCAGTTCTATCTGGATGTGGCCGGACTGACCGGGATCGATTATCAGGGCCGTTCCGCCATCGAGCTGGCGCGGGTGTGCAAGGGCGACAGCGATTTCCTGCTGGGCACCCTGGCCTCGGACGAGCGGGCGTGGAAGGAACGCGCCCCCATCGGCTATGAAAAGGAAATCAAAAGCCCGGGCGGGACGCCCAAGATCTTCGACGTGGTCAAGATTCCGCTGTTCCATGGCGACGGCAGCCGGCGCGGCATGGTCCTGGTCGGGCGCGACGTCACCGAGCGCAAGCTGGCCGCCGCCCGCATCGAGCATCTGGCCCATCACGACAGCCTGACCAGCCTGCCCAACCGGGTGCTGTTCCAGGAACGGCTGCGCAGCGCGCTGGGCCAAGCCAAGCGCAACGACTTCCGGGTGGCGCTGATGTTCCTGGATCTCGACAAGTTCAAGGACATCAACGACACGCTGGGCCACCATGTCGGCGACATGTTGTTGAAGGCGGTGGCCAAGCGGCTGCAACGCTGCGTGCGCGAGACCGACACCGTGGCCCGGCTGGGCGGCGACGAATTCGCCGTGGTGCTGACCAATCTGGTCGACCCGGAAGGGGCATCCAACGTCGCCGAAAGCATCATTTCCGCCATCAGCGACCCGTTCGGCCTGGACGAGCACGAGGTGCTGACCTCGACCTCGATCGGCATCACCCTTTACCCCGACGACGCCACCGATTCCGACACCTTGCTGAAGAACGCCGATCTGGCGATGTTTCGGTCCAAGGCGGAAGGGCGCAACAACTACCATTTCTACATCTCGGAAATGGACGCCGAGGTGCAGGCCCGCAAGGTGGTCGAGCGCGACCTACGCCTGGCGCTGGGGACCGAGCAGCTGGAACTGCATTACCAGCCGCTGGTCGAGGTGGCGACCGGCCAGGTGGTCGGCTGCGAGGCGCTGATCCGCTGGAAGCATCCGACCCGGGGCTGGGTCAGCCCGGCCGAGTTCATCCCCATCGCCGAACGCACCGACCTGATCGCCCCCTTGGGTCGCTGGATCCTGCACCGTGCCTGCCTGCAGGGCCGCGACTGGGCGCGCGAGGGGCTGCCGCCGATGAAGATCGCCGTCAATTTGTCGCCGGCCCAGTTCAAGCATCATCAAGGCCTGGTGGCGATGGTGGCCGACATCCTGGCCCAGACCGGCCTGCCGGCGAGCCAGTTGCAGCTGGAAATCACCGAAGGCATCGCCATGCACAATATCGACGCCACCCTCGAGGTGCTGCGTCAATTGCGCGAGATGGGGGCCTTGATCTCGATCGACGATTTCGGCACCGGTTATTCGTCGCTGAACTATCTGAAGCGTTTCCCGGTGGACAAGCTGAAGATCGATCGCTCGTTCGTGGTCGATATCGGGCTGCACCCCGACAATGCGGCGGTGGTGCAGGCCATCGTCAATCTGGGCCACAGCTTGGGCACCCGCGTCAATGTCGAGGGCGTCGAGACCCGCGAGCAGCTGGATTTCCTGATCGCCCACAAGGTGGACGAGGCGCAGGGATTCTTGTTCTCGAAGGCGCTGCCGGCCGACCAATTCGCCGAATTCGTCACCAAGCACAGCCCCTGGCCGATTCACCAGGGGTAAGTCCGGGCCTATTCCACTTCGTGGGTCAGGGCCAGGCGGGCGTAATCGTTGCGGCGATAGCTCTCGATCAACTCGTGGACGTCGGCGGCCGGCACCCCGACGGTGGTCAAGGCGTGGCCGGCCAGGTGCAGGCTGCCTTCCAGGATTTCCGGCACCACCACATGGGCGCCCAGCGCCTCGAGCACCCGGGCCTGGCGGCGGTCGCGGGCGCGCACCAGCAGACGCAGATCGGGGAAGGCGCGCTTCAGGCGCGGCACCAACTTCTCGCGCCCCGAGCCGGAATTGATGGTCATGACCACCAGGCGGGCGCGGGCGGCGCCGACCGCCTTCAGCACATCGACCTTGCGGACGTCGCCGAAATAAACCGGCAGGCCCTTGGCGCGCAGTAATTCGACCATGTGCGGGTCGCGGTCCAGGGCGACGAAGGGGATCGACTTTTCGGCCAGGATGGTGGCGACGATCTGGCCCGACCGGCCGCAGCCCACCAGGACCACATGGTCCTTGAGGTCCTTTGAATCCTCGTCGGGGACATGCGCGGCCCCTTGCAGGCGGCGGTGGCGCCGGATCACCCAATCACCGATCGCCGCCAGGATCGGGGTCAGCGCCATGCTGATGGCGACCACCGCAGTAATGGTCTCGATGGTGGCGGCGTTGGTCAGGCCGACCTGGCCGGCCTTGGCCAGGACCACGAAGGCGAACTCGCCGCCCTGGGCCAGCAGCAGGCCAAGATTCAAGGCGGTCGCCAGCGGAAAGCGGAAGGCCAGCGCCAGCCCGGTCAGGATCAGCGCCTTGCCGGCCAGCAGGGCCCCGACCATGGTCGCCATTTCGGGCAAGCGGGCCAGCACCTGATGCGGATCGACCACCATGCCCACCGTCAGGAAGAACAGGCCCATCAGCAGGCCGCGAATGGGCTGCAGGTCGGCTTCGACCTGATGGCGGAACTCGGTGCTGGCCAGCAGGACGCCGGCCAGGAAGGCGCCCAGGGAATGGGACAGTCCGGCGGCCTCGGTGGCGAAGCTGGTGCCGATCACCGCCAGCAGTGCGGCGGCGACGAACACTTCCGGGGAATGGGTGCTGGCGACCGCCTGGAACAGCGGACGCAGCGCCAGGCGGGCGACGGCGAAGATCAGCGCCATGGCGATGGCCGCCTTGGCCACCGACAGGCCCAGGGCGGTTGCGCCCGACAGGAAATCGTGGCTGGTGGCCAGCAGCGGGATCAGCACCAACAGCGGCACCACCGCCAGATCCTGCAAGATCAGCACCGCCACCGCGACGCGGCCGCCCTGGCTGTTCATGCTGCCCTGGTCCGACAGGATCTGCAGGACGAACGCGGTCGAGGAAAAGGCCAGGGCGAAGCCGATCACCAGGGCCGGGCGGAATTCGGTGCCGACCAGGGTCAGGGCCAGCGTGGCGACCAGGCCGGTCAGCATCATCTGGGCGCTGCCCAGCCCGAAAATGTAGTGGCGGATCACCTTCAGGCGTTCCCACGACAATTCCAGGCCGATCATGAACAGCAGGAAGACGATGCCCAGCTCGGCCAGGCTGCGGGTGCCGTCATTGTCGGCGATCAGGCCCAGCCCGACCGGGCCGACCACCGAGCCCGCCACCAGATAGCCCAGCACCGGGCTGACGCGCAGACGCTGGCACAGCGGCGAGATCACCACCGCGACGGCCAGGAAGACCAGGATGTCCTCGATGATCCCGTGATGCACGTCAGGCTCCGAAGAAGGGCTTCCCGTTGGTCTTAATGGGGAAGCGCCTTCTCGGTAAGTGGGGGATGCCCCTTATGGATTCTACCGGACCAGCGGCTTGTACTTGATGCGGTGCGGCTGATCGGCGTCGGCGCCCAGGCGGCGCTTGCGGTCGGCCTCGTAATCCTGGTAATTGCCCTCGAACCACACCACCTGGGAATCGCCCTCGAAGGCCAGGATGTGGGTGGCGATACGGTCCAGGAAGTAGCGATCGTGGCTGATCACCACGGCGCAGCCGGGGAACTCGGCCAGGGCGTCTTCCAGGGCCGACAAGGTCTCGACGTCCAGGTCGTTGGTCGGTTCGTCCAGCAAGATGACGTTGGCCGGACGGCTCAGCATCTTGGCCAGGTGGACGCGGTTGCGTTCACCGCCCGACAGCACGCCGACCTTCTTTTGCTGGTCGGCGCCCTTGAAGTTGAACAGGCCGGCATAGGCGCGGGAATTGATCTTGCGCTTGCCCAGGTCGATCTCTTCCTGGCCGTCCGAGATTTCCTGGAACACGGTCTTTTCGGGGTCCAGGCTGTCGCGGCTTTGGTCGACATAGCCCAGCACCACCGTCTCGCCGACGGTGAAGGTGCCGCTGGTCGGCTGCTCGGCGCCGGTGATCATGCGGAACAAGGTGGTCTTGCCGGCGCCGTTGGGGCCGATGATGCCGACGATGCCGCCCGGCGGCAGCTTGAACGACAGGTTCTCGTACAACAGATTGTCGCCGAAGGCCTTCGAGACCTTGTCGGCCTCGATGACCTTGCCGCCCAGGCGCGGCCCCGGCGGCACGGTGATGACGGCCGGGCCGGTGGCCTTTTCCTGGCTCTTGGCGACCAGATCCTCGAAGGCGTTGATACGGGCCTTGCTTTTGGTCTGCCGCGCCTTGGGGCTGGCGCGCACCCATTCCAGCTCGTCCCGGATGGCGCGCTGGCGCGCGGTTTCCTCGCGCTCTTCCTGGGCCAGGCGCTTTTCCTTCTGCTCCAGCCAGCTGGTGTAATTGCCCTCGTAGGGGATGCCGTGGCCGCGTTCCAGTTCCAGGATCCAGCCGGTGACGTTGTCCAGGAAGTAACGGTCGTGGGTGATCATGACCACGGTCCCGCTATAGGTTTCCAGGAAGCGTTCCAGCCAGGCCACCGATTCGGCGTCCAGATGGTTGGTGGGCTCGTCCAGCAGCAGCATGTCGGGGTGGGACAGCAGCAGGCGGCACAGGGCGACGCGGCGGCGCTCGCCGCCCGACAAGGTGGTCACCGGCGAATCGCCCGGCGGGCAGCGCAGGGCGTCCATGGCGATCTCGATCTTGCGGGTCAGGTCCCAGGCGTCGAGATGGTCGATCTTTTCCTGCAACTCGCCTTGTTCGGCGATCAGGTCGTTCATTTCGTCGTCGGACAATTCCTCGGCGAACTTGGCCGAGACCTCGTCGAAGCGATCCAGCAGGGCCTTGGTCTCGGCCACCGCTTCCATGACGTTGCCCAGCACGTCCTTGGCCGGGTCCAATTGCGGTTCCTGGGCCAGATAGCCGATCTTGACCCCTTCGGCGGCCCAGGCCTCGCCGCCGAATTCCTTGTCGATGCCGGCCATGATCTTCAGCAGGGTCGACTTACCGGCGCCGTTGGCGCCCAAGACGCCGATCTTGGCGCCGGGCAGGAACGACAGGGTCAGGCCCTTCATGATCTCCTTGCCGCCGGGATAGGCCTTGGTCAGGTTCTTCATCACATAGATGTATTGATAGCTGGCCATGGGATCCTCCGGGCGAGAAAAAGCTTTGGGGCGGGTTTAGACAGCAAGGCGTCAATCGTCAAGAGATTGCACCCCTGCCTTGCCCGTTTCCCCCCTTGCCAGCCGCGCCGACACCTGAAAGCATGGTGCCCTATTCGGTAAAGATGCTTGGGAGGGCCTCGATGACCGGCAAGACACCTTCGCTTCCCCGTTGTGCCGCCCTGGTCGGCCCGTTCGCCGCCGGCAAGACCAGCCTGCTCGAGGCCCTGCTGCTGCGCGCCGGCGCCATCGCCCGCCAGGGCCGCATCAAGGACGGCAACACCGTCGGCGATGCCAGCGCCGAAGCCCGCGCCCGCCTGATGAGCGTGGACCCCACCATCGTCGCCACCGACTATCTGGGCGAGAAATGGACCCTGATCGACTGCCCTGGCTCGGTCGAGTTCCAGCAAGACACCTTCAACGTCCTGGCCGTCGTCGATGCCGCCGTCGTGGTGTGCGAGCCCGATCCCGCCCGCGCGGTGATGGTGGCGCCCTTGTTGAAGTTCCTGGACGAGCGGCGCATCCCGCACATGCTGTTCATCAACAAGGTCGACAGCGCCGGCACCCGCCTGAAGGAAACGCTGGAAGCGCTGCAGGGCGTGTCGGAGCGCCCGCTGGTTCTGCGCGAGGTGCCGATCCGCGAGGGCGACAAGGTCACCGGCTTCATCGATCTGGTCAGCGAGCGGGCCTATAAGTACCAGCCCGGCCAGGCCTCGGACCTGATCAAGATCCCCGATGCCATCAAGGACGAGGAACAATTGGCCCGCCAGGAAATGCTGGAACATCTGGCCGATTTCGACGACCACCTGATGGAAGAATTGCTGGAAGACGTCCAGCCGCCCAAGGACGAGGTCTATGACGACCTGGCCAAGGACCTGGCCGACGATCTGATCGTGCCGGTCTTCTTCGGCTCGGCCGAGACCGACGGCGGCATCACCCGGTTGTGGAAGGCGTTGCGCCACGAGGTGCCGGCCCCCACCGCCACCGCCGCCCGGGTCGGCTTCGCCAATGGCGGCCCTGCCATCGCCCGGGTGTTCAAGACCGTCCATGCCGCCCATACCGGCAAGCTGTCCTATGCCCGCATCCTGCGGGGCGAGTTCGCCGACGGCCAACCGGTCGATGGTTCCCGCGTCTCGGGCCTGTACCTGCCCGCCGTCGGCGGCCCGGCCAAGGCGGCCAAGGCGGGCTTGGGCGAGGTGGCAGCATTCGGGCGCCTGGACAGCGTCAATACCGGCGACGTGCTGGGCGGCGAGGCCAATGGCGGTGCCGCCTGGCCGGCCCCGCTGGAGCCGCTGGCCGGGCTGGCGGTCGAGGCCGAGAAGAAGGGCGACGACGTCAAGCTGTCGGGCGCCTTGGTGAAATTGTGCGAGGAAGACCCGTCCTATCGCCTGGAAAACAACGCCGAGTTCAGCGAGCTGGTGCTGTGGGGCCAGGGCGAGATTCACCTGCTGGTGGCCTTCGAGCGGCTGAAAAGCCGGTTCGGCATGGCGGTGGTGACCCACAAGCCGACGGTTCCCTATAAGGAGACCATCAAGAAGGCGACCAGCGTGCATGGCCGCCACAAGAAGCAATCGGGCGGCCACGGCCAGTTCGGCGACGTCCATATCGACATCCGGCCGCAGCCGCGCGGGGCCGGCTTCGCCTTCGAGGACAAGATCGTCGGCGGCGCCATCCCGCGCAATTATATCCCGGCGGTGGAAGACGGCGTGGTCGAGTTCCTGAAGCAGGGCGCGCTGGGCTTCCCGGTGGTCGACATCGCGGTGACCTTGAAGGATGGCAGCTTCCACGCCGTCGACAGTTCCGACATGGCCTTCAAGACGGCGGCCCGCATCGCCATGGTCGAGGGCATGCCCCAATGCGAGCCGGTGCTGCTGGAACCGATCCTGCAGGTCGAGATTTCGGTGCCGTCGGACTGCACCTCGAAGGCGCAGCGCATCATTTCCGGCCGGCGCGGCCAGATATTGGGCTATGACGGCAAGGAAGGCTGGGCCGGCTGGGATCAGGTGTCGGCCTATCTGCCCCAGGCGGAAATGGGCGACCTGATCGTCGAGCTGCGCTCGCTGACCATGGGCGTCGGCACCTTCTCGTGGCGGTTCGACCATCTGCAGGAACTGACCGGCCGCGCCGCCGACAAGGTGGTGGAAGACAGGAAAGCCAGCCTGGCCAAGAAGGGGTAGGGGGGCGACTTGCAGCTTTTAGGATATGTCTTTATGCTTGCTCCCAATTTCAGGGGGCAGCATGACGACGCAGCCGGGAATCGTTCTCCAGCTTGATATCGACCTGAAGGTTGACTGGCCGACCTTCGTCAACAAACTGGCCGAGGTCGCGGCGCAAGGCTTCGTCACCGCCTTGGGTGGCGACGGCGTCAGCAGCGGGGTTTCGGCCCTGCTGGGGGCGGCCGGCGCCATCAAGACCGACCTGTCGCCGGGCCGGCGCGGCTGGGAATTGTTCTGCCTGTCCTTCGCCTGGGCCTTCGATTCGCTCAGGGCCGATCTTGGCGATCCCCAGGTTGCCAAAGATGCCGCCAAGAAGGCTTTGGCTGTCGCTCGGCAGGCCGTCGAAAAGAACGCCTTCATTCCCACTGGCTTTCTGCGCCAGCCCACCACCCTGCCGATCTATGCGGTGGTGCGCGATGCCTTCGTGAGCCAGCGCGCGTCGTTTCGGCCCCATGGAGGCGAAGAGGCCGCGGTGTTGAAGGCCCGTCTGGATTCCGCCTTCACCCGTGCGGTGTTCGAGGTGTGGTCCAAGGATACCGGCCGGTTCGCCCCCTTGGAAACAGCCTTGAAAGCGCCCGGGGCTTCGGCCAATGCCTTCGAACGGGAATGGGATGCCTATCGCCAGCGCCTGATCTGGGAATTCACCATCAAGCCGGTGTTCGGGCAAGAGGAAACCAAGGTCTCGCTTTCGCAGCTTTACGTGCCGCTGCGCGGGTTGTGGTGGGATAAGGGGCATGGCCCGCGCGGGCAGGGAATGGACCCAGACAAGCCCCCCCATGTCGTCCGTCTGGATGAGATGCTGGACCAGTGGATCGCGTCGGGCGATGCCGATGACTGGCTGCGCTTGATCGGTGGCGGGCCGGGCAGCGGCAAATCCACCACCTTGAAGGCGCTGGCCCGGCGACTGGCCAACCGGCCGAACTTCCGGCCGCTCTATATCCCGCTGCAGCATATCGACCTTGGCGGCGACCTGCGCGAGGCCATCAACCATCATTTCACCGACACCACCGACTGCCCGTTTCGTCACCCACCCCTGGGGCGTGAGGCGATCGAGACCGGGCCGCCCCTGGTGCTGCTGTTCGACGGGCTGGATGAATTGGCGCGGCCCCATGGCGGTGGCGAGACCGACGTCACCGTGCAATTCAGCACCAAGCTTCAAGCCTTGGCGACGGCACTGCGCGGCGACCAGGGGCGTATCCTGCGGGTGGTGGTCAGCGGCCGCCCCGTCGCCTTCCAGACGGCGCGCCGCCATCTGCCGGCCGGGGCCAATAAAAGCTATGAAGTGGCGGGGTTGCTGCCGCTGCCGGACGATTGGCAGGGCGACACGGCGTTGATCGCAACCGACCTGCGGCCGGTTTGGTGGGAACAATATGCCGTCGTCAATGGGCTGGACCGCCAGCCGCCCCCGGCAATGACCGAGCAAGGGCTGATGGAACTGACCGCCGAGCCGTTGCTGTGTTACCTGCTGGCCCTGTCGGGCTATGTCACCGGCAATTGGCAGGAAGCTGCGGACAACCACAATCGAATCTACGAAAAACTGATCGAAGAGGTATGGCGCCGAGGTTGGGGCGACGGCAGTGGCCGGGTGCGGCGGCAGGGGCCGGGGCGCGAATTGACCCATGACGATTTCGTCCGACTGATGGAAACCATCGCCCTGGCCGCCTGGCACGGTGGCGATACCCGCGTCGCCACCGAAGAGCGCTTTGACGCTGCGATGAAAATCTTGCGGACCACCGCCATCTGGCAGGCGTTCAAGAAAATCAATGGCCCCGATGTCGGCAATCTGGCCCTGAATTTCTATTTGAAATCGCACGAGGCCGATCGTCGCGGCTATGAATTCACCCACAAAAGTTTCGGCGACTATCTGACCGCCCGGGCCATAAGCCGGATCGCCGGCGAATTGGTCCGGCAAATCGATTGGCGGATCGAAACTGCTGCCGCCGAATGGCTGACCGCCTGCGGCGACGGTGTGCTAACCTTCGAGATTCTCAAATTCTTAAGGGGCGAGGCGCGTCTGGCTGCGATCGGGAACTGCGTCGCGATCAAGGACGCTTTCGTCCGGCTAGCGTCCCATGCCCTGGCCGACGGCTTTCCCGCCCATCAGGCTGCCACCACCTGGCGGGGGGCCGAACAGCGGCAGAACCGCGCCGAAGCCCTGTGCTGGGCGGTGATGAATGCCAGTGCCTGGGCGCTTCATGGGGGCGGGGCCCCTGTCACCTTGCAAGTCAGCGGTCTTGAGGGTGATACATTCGCCGCAATGACGGCGCGCGTTTCAGGAGGAGGTCCTTTCGGCCAGCGACGTTTCGCTTTCCTGAGTTTGGAAGGCCTTAAGTTTCAAATGCTGAATTTGGGTTTCGCCGATCTGTCTTTCGCAGTTATGACCGGGGTTGGCCTGAGTGGTTCATCATTCGCGTTTGCAGATATGACGGGCGCGATTCTGACCTCCGCCTCATTCGTGAACGTTGACTTTTATGCTGTGACGTTGCGGCAGACTGACCTCCGCGGGGCGTATCTGGATGCCAGCGATTTAGGTCATAGCGTTTGGATAGACGTTGCCGTCTCCGGCCTGACCCTGTCAGAACGAACCGCGGCGGCCATGGCGCTTCCGGACGATGTCTTCGAGCCCGGGACCTTGCGGTTTCTTCCTGGTCGGGTGTCCAATGACAATAGTGACGGCAAATTCATCTTCACCCCCGAGGACGAGGGCTGAACGCAATCACCCCTGCGGTTTCAGCCGGGCGGCATTAAGCGATGCAGGAACACGGATGGCACGGATGCCGCTGCGCGGCCACGGATAACACGGATTTTGGGGATTTACGGCGTCTCCCCACCACCCTTCACGTCATGGCCGGGCTTGGCCCGGCCATTCACGCGCATCCGCATAACGCGCTGTTTCTATTCGATTTTGTTCGGCGCTACGGGGATGCCCGTGTCAAGCACGGGCATGACGAAGGGGGGCGGCGACCCGCGTCCCTTCCGGGCTCGAGGCCCTGAAATCCGTGTCATCGGTGTCTTTCCTTCCCGCCGTTCAAAACGTCAGGAATCCTGCCGCTTCAGCCACGCCTTGTAGCGGGTGTCCTCGGCGACCAGGTGGTCGAGCAGGCCGGCGAGCAGCAAACGGACCACCTGGCGCATGTCGTCCGGGCCGGCACTGTTGGCCAACAGGCTTTCGACGGCGGTGACGCTGGACAGTAATTGACGGTGTTCGTCGGCGTGGGCTTCCTGGTCGGGGAAGTCAGCGCGGGCCAGCATCGCTTCCTCGTCCTGGAAGTGCCGGGTCAGGTCGGCCAGGAAGTGGGTGTAGAAGCGCATCACCTCATCGCGGGAGGCGCCGCTCTCGATGGCGTCCATCACTTCGTCCAGATCGACCAGGAAGGCGCGATGCTGGGCGTCGATCAGCGCGTCGCCGACCGCCAACTCGTCCTTCCAATTGATCCTGATGTCGCCCGTTTTGCTCACGCTATCTCTCTCGTTCCCGGGGCTGGGAACGAGATGATAGGCGAAGCCGGGGGGAGGACCTTAACCGCGATCAAACATTGAAGCGGAAATGGAAGATGTCGCCGTCCTGGACGACATATTCCTTGCCCTCCAGGCGCATCTTGCCGGCTTCCTTGGCGCCCGCTTCGCCGTTGCAGGCGATGAAATCGTCATAGGAAATGGTCTCGGCGCGGATGAAGCCCTTCTCGAAATCGGTATGGATGACGCCGGCCGCCTGGGGGGCCTTCGATCCCACCGGCACGGTCCAGGCGCGCGCTTCCTTCGGCCCGACGGTGAAGAAGGTGATCAGGTGCAAGAGGTCATAGCCGGCGCGGATCACCCGGGTCAGGCCGGTTTCCGACAGGCCCAGGGTTTCCAGGAACTCGGCCCGTTCCTCGTCCGACGACAATTGTGCGACCTCGGCCTCGATGGCGGCCGAGATGACCACCGACGAATTGCCCTCGCGCGCGGCCATTTCGGCGACCCGGGCCGACAGCGCGTTGCCGTCGGCGGCCGAGGCCTCCTCGACATTGCAGGCATAGACCACCGGCTTGATGGTCAGCAGGCCCAGCTGCTTGGCGATGCGGCGCTCGTCCTCGGAATCGAACTTGACCGTGCGGGCCGGCTTGCCGTCGCGCAGAGCCGCCAGCAGCGGCATCATCACCTCGACCTGGGCCTTGGCATCCTTGTCGCCGCCCTTGGCCTTCTTCTCCAGCGCCACCACCCGGCGTTCCAGGCTGTCCAGGTCGGCCAGCATCAGTTCGGTCTCGATGATCTCGGCGTCGCGGACGGGATCGACGCTGTCTTCGACATGCTTGATGTCGTCATCGACAAAGCAGCGCAGCACATGGACGATGGCATCGACCTCGCGGATGTTGGCCAGGAACTGGTTGCCCAGGCCTTCTCCCTTGGACGCACCGCGCACCAATCCAGCGATATCGACGAATTCCAGCTGGGTCGGAATTTCTTTCTGGCTTTTGGCGATGGCGCACAGCTTGTCCAGGCGCGGGTCGGGCACGGCGACGCGGCCGACATTGGGCTCGATGGTGCAGAACGGATAATTGGCCGCCTGAGCCGCCGCCGTCTGGGTCAGCGCGTTGAACAGCGTGCTCTTGCCCACGTTGGGCAGGCCAACGATGCCGCAATTGAAACCCATCGGATCATCCCTTCTTCGCGTCGATCGCCGCCTTCAAAGCCTCGGCCAACGAGCCGGCGACCGGGGGGGCGGTGGTGGTTGTCACGGCTGGACCGGCGGGCTTGGCCGCTGTGTCCGGCTTGTCCTTCTTCGGTTTGGGCGGCGTCACCGCCGTCGTCACCTTGTTCATGAAGCCCGCCTCGTCGCCGGCCAGCAGCAGCCCCAGATGGGCGGCGACGGCGTCGATCAGCGGGTCCAGCCAGGCCTGGTCGGCCTTGGCGAAATCGTGCAGCACGTAATCGGCGACGCGGTCCTTGTCGCCGGGATGGCCGATGCCCAGACGGACCCGGCGGTAGTTCTGGCCCAGATGGGCGTCGATCGATTTCAGCCCGTTATGGCCGCCGGCGCCGCCGCCCCGTTTGACGCGGATGCGGCCGGGCAACAGGTCCAGCTCGTCATGGATCACCAAGACCTGCTCGACCGGAATCTTCAGGAAGCGGGCGGCATTGGCCACCGACTGGCCCGACAGGTTCATATAGGTCAGGGGCTTCAGCGCCAGCACCTTGATGCCGTCGATGCTGCCTTCGGCCAGCTCGCCCTGGAACTTGGCGCGCCAGGGGGAAAAGTTATGGCGGCGGACAAGGCTGTCCGCCGCCATGAACCCGATATTGTGGCGGTTGCCGGCATATTCGCGCCCGGGGTTACCCAGGCCGACCACCAGAACCGCCGACACGATCGTCAGCCGGCAGCCGGGGCTTCGCCAGCGTCAGCGCGCTGCACGGTCGGCGGCGCGATGGTAACCACGGTCGCGGCCGCACCCACATGATAGGGGGTGACGCCGGCCGGCAGGCTCAGCTGGTTGACGTGGACCGAGGCGCCGATATCCAGGCCGGCCAGATCGATGACGATCTCGGCGGGGATGGCGTCGGGGGCGCAGGTGACCTCGACCTCATGCAGCTCGATGGTGACGACGCCACCGCGCTTGACGCCCGGCGACTTGTCGGCGTTGGCGACGTGCACCGGCACCTTGACGTGCACGACGGCGTCGGCCGAAACGCGCATCAGGTCGATGTGGATCGGCTGGTCGTTGACGGGGTGGAACTGCACGTCGCGGGCCAGGCAGCGATGCTTGCCGCCGGCGCCCAGATCGACGTCGAACAGGCGGGTCTTGAAGCCGGGCTTGTGCAGTTCGGCCCAAATGACGCGGGGGTCGATGGCGATGCAGATGGGGGTCTGCTTGGCCCCGTAAATCACTCCGGGCACTTTCCCTTCGCGGCGAGTGGCTCGGGCGGCCCCCTTTCCGGCCCGGTCGCGCAGCTCGGCGGCGATGGCGCTAATCTCGGTCATGGTCATCTCCAATCATGCGAAAAACGCGGCCTCCAGGGGTGCCGCGATGAAGGGGCTTGATCTACACTGCCCAAGCATGATTTGCAAGGGCGATGAACGCCGAACGCCTGACCCGCCAACTGGACTTCGTGCTTGAACTCGACAAGCTGAAGACCATCACCCGCCAGACCCTGCTGGCCGATTCCTCGCGGCCCGAGACCGACGCCGAGCATTCCTGGCAGGTCGCCTTGATGGCGCTGCTGCTGGCCGAATACGCGCCGGCCGGGGCCGAGCCCACCAAGGCCTGCCACATGCTGCTGATCCACGACGTGGTCGAGATCGATGCCGGCGACACCTTCATTCATGACGAGAAGGGCAATGCCAGCAAGGCGGCGCGTGAGGAGGAAGCGGCCCGACGCCTTTACGGGATTTTGCCGCCCGACCAGGGCGAGGCGCTGGCGGCGCTGTGGCAAGAATACGAGGATCGCACCACGCCGACTGCCCTTTATGCCGACGCGCTGGACCGGCTGCAGCCGATCATCAACAATTTCGCCACCCAGGGGGCGACCTGGCATTCGAACCACGTCACCGCCGACAAGGTGCGCGGGCTGGTCAAGCGCATTGCCGCGGGCGCCCCGGCCCTGGGCGAATATGCGGCCAAGTTGGTGGAAGAGGCGGTCCGGCGCGGCTATCTGGCGCCGTGAGTCTTCATCCAGCCGCCCAGCCAGATCAGACCCCAGCCGACCGCGACCAGCGGAATTCCTAGGAACAATCCGCCGACCACCAGGCTTTGCGGCGGAACCATGGGGTGGGGTGCGGCCAAGCCGACCCATTGGACGGCGCCGGTGGCGACGGCGCCCAGGGTGGCCAATCCGGTCAGGGCCATCACAGCGATGCCGGCAAAGATCATGATCTTGCTCATTCGTCGCACCCTAGAAGCGGCAGGCGCGGCGCTCCTTGGCTTCGGTCAAGTGGTCGGCTTATATCCAAGACCCCAAACCTTTGTTATGATTCGGTGACAAGGTCGCGAGGGATGGGATGGACCTGCTGCTTGTCCTGACGGTGCTGACCGTCATCATCGTCTTGCTGTTCGACTACACCAACGGTTTCCACGACGCCGCCAACATCGTCGCCACCGTCATCGCGTCCCGCGCCATGAGTCCAGCCCAGGCGGTGGCGGTGGTCGGCATCTTCGAGTTCCTGGGGCCGCTGTTGGGCGGCACGGCGGTCGCCAACACCATCGGCAAGTTCGTCAGCCTTGGCGACCTGACGGGCCAAGTGGCGCTGACCACGCTGCTGGCCGGCCTGTTGGGGGCCATCGTGTGGAATTTCGTGACCTGGTGGAAGGGGATTCCGTCCAGTTCGTCCCACGCCCTGGTCGGCGGCCTGGTCGGCGCTGTCTGGGTGTCGGCCGGCAGTGACCATGTGGTGTGGGGGCTGTCGGAACTGTTCCGGCACGGCCATTTTACCGGGGTGACCAAGGTGCTGCTGGCCCTGGTGCTGTCGCCGGTGGCCGGCTTCGGGGTCGGCTTCATCATGCATCGGATCGTGCTGGGCTGCCTGCGCGCCGCCAAGCCGTCGGCCAACGCCCGCCTGCGCCGCTCGCAATTCATCACCTCGGCCGGGCTGGCCTTCTCGCACGGGGCCAACGACGCCCAGAAAAGCATGGGTATCCTGACGCTGGCCTTGATGCTGGGGGGCTTCATCCATTCGTTCGAGGTGCCGTTCTGGGTGATGCTGGCCTGTTCGACGGCGCTGACCGCCGGCATCTTGTCGGGCGGCTGGCGCATCGTCCGGACCCTGGGTTTCGCCATCTACCGGGTGCGGCCGATCCATGCGCTGGATTCGCAGCTGACCTCGGCGGCGGTCATCTTCGCCGCCTCGATGGCCGGCGCCCCGGTCTCGACGACCCATGTGGTCGCCACCTCGATCATGGGCATCGGCGCCTCGGAACATCCCCGGGCGGTGCGGTGGGAAAAGGCCAAGGAAATCGCCACCACCTGGATCATCACCATTCCCAGCGCGGCGCTGATGGGGGCAAGTTTCTTCGCCCTGCAGCGGGCGTTCCTGGGCCTTGGCTGAAAGGGCCATCATGACCGACAAGCCTGATTCGCTGATTCGCCGCCTGTTCGACCGGGTGTTCCCCAAGGCGCCCGACTTCTTTTCGCTGCTGTCGGAACAATGCGTTCAGGTCGGCCACACCTCCAACCTGCTGGTCGAGTTCATGGAAACCGACGATCCCCGGGTCGGCGAGCAGATCCGCGCCGACGAGCATCAGGCCGACACCATCAAGGTCAGGAACATCCACATTCTGAACGAGGCGTTCTCGACGCCGATCGACCGCGAGGACATCTACCGCTCGATCACCGATCTCGACGAGATCGTCAATTACTGCAAAAGCACGGTCAACGAGATGGCCGCCCTGGGGGTGACGCCCGACGCCCATCTTCTGGAGATGGCGGTGCAATTGCGCGAGGGGGTCGGGGCCTTGATCAACGGCTATTCCAAGCTGGCGACGAACCCGGCCGCCGCCGCCCACGATGCCGACCTGGCCCGCAAGTCGGAACGCAAGGTGGAAAAGATCTATCGCAAGGCGCTGGCCGACCTGTTCCAGGGCGAGGATTACATCAGCATGTTCAAGCGCCGCGAGATCTATCGCCACGTCGCCAACGCCGCCGACCGCATGGCGCACTGCGCCAACACCTTGCACGACATCGTCGTCAAGATGGCGTAAGGGGGCGTTGCGATTCGGCCTTGCCGGAAGGGGCTGGGGGCGGTATTGGTAAAAATCGTATTTTACCAATACCGCTGAGGGCGACACATGCATCGGCTCAGTCTGGCTCTGCAAACCATGTACGCGGACCTTCTGCAGCGTTGCCTTGATGCGGCCTTCGATGCCGACTTTCCAGAGAATGGCAGCTTCTATCAGCAGGAAAGACGTGGCCGTCGCTATTGGTACTATTCCGGCTACGATCGCGGCGGCCACAAATCCACCAAATATGTCGGCCCCGTCGATGATCCTGACATCAGTGGCCGGGTTGCCCAGTTCGGCCTGCTGAAATCGAGTTTCCGCGAGCGCAGGGGAGCTGTCCGCGCGCTGGTCGCCGGGGGGCTTCCGGCGCTGGATTCGTTCACCGGCAGCATTATCGATGCCTTGGCCAAGGCCGGCCTGTTCCGCCTGCGCGCCTGCCTGGTCGGATCATTGGCGTTCCAGGCCTATTCCGGATTGCTGGGGGTCCGGTTGCCGCAAGCCCAATTGATGACCAGCGATGCCGACATCGCGCAGTTCCTGTCCATCTCGACCGAGGTTTCCGACAGCATGCCGGCCATGATCGGCGTGCTGCAATCGATCGATCCGACCTTCACCGAGATCGGCCCTTTGTCAGATAACGGCACGGCGATCGCTTACAAGAACGCCGCCGATTACCGGGTGGAGCTTCTGGTCCCCAATCGCGGTTCCGACGATTATGCCATCCGGCCACCGCCGATGCCGGCGCTGGGGGGGGCTTCGGCACAGCCCTTGCGCTTTCTTGATTTCCTGATTTGGCAGCCGGTCCGCGCCGTGCTGCTTCACAATGCCGGCATCGCCGTCAATGTGCCAGCGCCGGAACGATATTTGGTTCATAAGCTGATCGTCGCGACCCGCCGTCGCCCCGAGGACATCATCAAAATCGACAAGGATCTGTCCCAGGCGGGGACATTGGTCGAGGCGATGGCGGCCCATCGGCACCATCAATTGTTCGACGCCTGGAGCGAGGCGTGGGAGCGTGGCGATTCATGGCGAGCCGCTTTGAAACAAGGCCGTGGCATGCTGCCACCCGCCATCGGTGAGCTGTTGACCGAAGCCATCAGGCGGGCGTGCGGGGAGAGTGGCGACGATCCGGCCGGCATCGGGTGTGGTGATCGCGGCTGATTCCCCGGTCAGGTTCCGCCCAGAAACTCCCGCGTCACCCGCACCGCCTCGGCCAGGCCGACCTTCTTGACCTCGCAGCCCTCGGGGAAGGCGGAATAAAGGCGGCTGGGCATCATCGGGTCCAGGGCCACGAACACACCATGGTCGCCGGCCCGGCGGATCAGGCGGCCGAAGGCCTGTTTCAGGCGCAGCCGGGCGATCATGTCGTCATAGGCCTTGCCGCCGAACTCGGCGCGGCGGTGGCGGTGCAAGATGTCGGGGCGCGGCCATGGCACCCGGTCGAACACGATCAGCCGCAACGAGCGCCCCGGCACGTCAACGCCGTCCCGGACCGCGTCGGTGCCCAGCAGGCAGGATTCCTCCTCCGAGCGGAAGATGTCGACCAGGGTGGCGGTGTCCAGATTATCCACATGCTGGGCCAGCAGGGTCAGGCCGGCCTGATCCAGTGGGCCGGCAATGCGGCCATGCACCGCCTTCAGGCGCGAGATGGCGGTGAACAGACCCAGCGCGCCGCCGCCGGACGCCAGGAACAGCTCGCGATAGGCCGCCGCCACCTGGGCCATGTCGTCCTTGCGGACGTCAGTCACCACCAGCACCCGGGTCTGGGCGGCATAATCGAACGGCGAGGGCATGGCGGCGCGAAATGGCGCGGCGGCCAGATGGACCGTGCCCAGGCGGCGCTCGGCCGCCAGCCAGCCTTGCTCGGCAGTGCCGTCCCTTAAGGTCGCCGAGGTGATCAGCACGCCGTGCGCGGGCTCCAGCACGGTCTTGGCGAAGGGAATGCCGGGGTCGATCCAGTGGCGGTGCATGCCGGCATCGACGTCGCGGCCGTCGATCCGGTCGATGCCGAACCAATCGACGACGCGATCCTGCGGCCCGGTGTTCAGATCGTCCAGCATGCCCTTCCAGCCGGCCAGCGGCAGCAGCACCCGGCGCTGGATCGAGCGCGACAGGCTTTCGATGCGCGAGCGGGTGGCGCTGTCCAGTTCGCGCGCCTCATCGTCCAGGGCCTTTTCCAGGCAGGTGGCCAGCACGGTCAGGGGTTGGCCCAGGCGGCCCAGATGGTTGGCCAGATCGCCGGCGGCCTCGGGCAGGCCGTCGATGGGCGGCTGGCATTCGGCTTCCAGGCTATAGGGCGAATCGGGGGCCTGGCTGCGGGCCAGCACCTGCTGGCGGGCCAAGCCAAGAAAGCGCTCGGTGGCACCAACGGGCTGGCCCTCGCTGATGCGGGTCTGCCAGCCGGGGCCGGGCAGGCACTGGGCGGCCAGCAGGGCGGCGTCCAGGGCCTCGGGGGCTTCCTCGGCCAGGCCCAGCAGGTCTTCGGCGCGTTTCTTCAAACCGCGTGCCCGCGAGCGGGCGCCGTCGCCCTCGGGGCCCAGCAGCCAGCGGCGCACCTCGGCCGCCTCGAAGCCGGTCAGATGGGCGGAAAAGGCCGAATCGGCCGCTTCGAACAGATGATGGCCCTCGTCGAACACCAGACGCTGCGGCTGGCTTTCGTCGTCCAACCCGCCCAAGGCCGCCTGGACCAGCACCAGGGCATGGTTGGCGATGACCAGATCGGCGCGCCTTGCTTTTCGGATGGCGCGCTCGATGAAGCAGCGGGAAAAGTGCGGGCAGGCCGAGAAGATGCATTCGCCGCGCCGGTCGGTCAAACCGATCGAGCGGGCGCGACCGACCAGATCGGGCAGCCAGCCGGGGAAGTCGCCGCCGACCATGTCGCCGTCGCGGGTGGCCAGGGCCCAGCGGGCCATCAGGCCGGCGCCCACCGCATCGGCCGGGCGGTGGCGGCTGACCATTTCCTCGAAATTCAGCAGGCACAGATAATTCTCGCGGCCTTTCCGGACCACCACCTTGCGGGCCTTGGTGCCGGGATCGCGGTACAGCCGATCCAACTCGCCGTCCAGCTGGCGCTGCAGGTTGCGGGTATAGGTCGATAGCCACACCGGGGCGCCGTTGGCCTCGGCCCACAGCGAGGCGGGCGCGATATAGCCCAGGGTCTTGCCGGTGCCGGTGCCGGCCTCGGCCAGCACCAGGCGGGGCTCGCCCACCCGTTCGCGCGGAATGAAGGCCTGGGAGGCCGCCGAGGCGTAATCGGCCTGGGCCGGGCGGTGCTCGGCGTTGACTCCCAGCAACTCGGCCAGGCGCTTGCGCGCCGCCTCGGGTTCGACCGGCTGGTTGCCGGGCGCCGGCTCGGGCGCGTGTTCCGACCATTCCGGCAGCCGCTCCCACACCCGAAGCGAGCCGCCGCGGCCCAAATCCCCCGACACCCCCAGGGCCGCCAGAACCGAGGTGGACCACGACCAGCCGGCCTTGGCCATCGCCCAGGCCGCCGAGCGGGTGTCGCCGGCCCGGGCGGCACTGTCCTGGCCGGTGCGCTCGGCCAACTCCTCCAGCAAGGTGCGGGCGGCGCGGATCAGCAATTCGGCCGCATCCTCGGCATCGCCGGGCGGGGCCAGGTTCAGCGCCTCGGCCAATCCCCTGGGGGTGGGCAGGCAGAAGCGGGCCGGGCGGACGAAGGCGAACAATTCCAGCAGGTCGATCGCCGCCATCTGGTCAAGGCCCAGCCGGCCGGCCACCGCCGGGGCATGGCAGACCAGGGCGGGCTCGGCGCGGGCGCGGGCGGCGGCCTCGGCCAGGGTCAGGTGGTGGAACTCGCCGTCAAGGTCCAGCCACACCGCCTCGCGGATGCCGGCGATCAGGGCGGGCGCGCGCGGAAGCAGGATGCGGGGAGGGGCGGGCGGCGACATGGGCCGGAGTATAGAGCCAGGCGGCCGGCGATCAAAGCCGGTGGGATGGATTTTTAACCAGGCCGATGGTTGAATGGGGTCAAGCCCTTCACCAGCCTGTGCCGGAGCCCGCCATGCGTCCCTTGATCGCCGCTTTCGTCCTGTCCGCCTTGGCGCTGTCGCCGGCGGTGGCCGCCGACAAGGCGGCCAAGAAGCCGAGCGACGGCACCTATATCCTGACCGACAAGGAGGATGGCACCACCTTCGGCCGCGTCGATGGCGAATCGGTGATGCTGCAAAAGACCCCCGACGGCACCGTCGGCAAGATGGGCAAGGACAAGGTCATCTTGATGAAGGACGGCCAGGGCAACACCATCGGCCGCGTCGGCGACAAGAAGGTGTTCTGCCATCGGGACCCCGAGGCGGGCTTGACCTTCTGCAAGTAAGGGGGGCTTCGCCCCCCCGGCCTGTGGCCGGATCCTTCTGCAAGAAAGGGGGGCTTCGCCCCCCGGCCTGTGGCCGGACCCTTCTGCAAGAAAGGGGGGCTTCGCCCCCCGGCCTGTGGCCGGACCCTTCTGCAAGAAAGGGGGGCTTCGCCCCCCGGCCCCAAGGGCGCCTTACTTCTTCTTGCCGATCTCTTCCAGCTGGCGCTGCAGCATGGCGACCTGGGCCTTCAGGTCGTTCAACTGCGCGTCGCCGCCCTCGGCCGTGCCGTCCACGCCGCCGCCGGGGATGAAGGGGTTGAACATCTTCATGGCGTTCTCGACGAAGGCCATGTTCTGCTTGTTCATCTCTTCCAGCGGATTGAACGGGAAGATGCCTTCCAGGGCGTTCTGCATCACCTGGCGCATCTGCTGCTCGTTGCGCGAGAAGGCCTGCATCGAGGTCTCCAGGTAGCGCGGCACCAGGCCGCCCAGGGAATCGCCGTAAAAGCCGATCAACTGGCGCAGGAAGCTGATGGGCAGCAGGTTCTGGCCGCCCTTGGATTCTTCCTCGACAATGATCTGGGTCAGCACCGAGCGGGTGATGTCCTCGCCCGACTTGGCGTCGTAAACGACGAAGTCGGCACCGTCCTTCACCATCTGGGCCAGGTGGTCCAGGGTGACGTAGGACGAGGTGGCGGTGTTGTAAAGTCGGCGGTTGGCGTACTTCTTGATGGTGATCGGCGCCTGTTGGGCGGTGTGCGCGTCGGACATCCTGTATCGCTTCCTTGGCGTGGCCTCGATGAAATCTAGGGTATCATTGTTTTCTCCATCATGCCGCATCGCAAAGCATTTGTCACCGCAACGCAACGCAGAATCCCTCTGGTCGCACTGGTCATGGCGGTCGGGCTGATCTATACTCCGGGTCATGTCTGAAGCGCCGCCGGATTTCAGGGCGCTCGCGCGCCGCTATCTCGACCTTTGGCAAGAGCAGGTGGCCGCGATGGCCAATGATCCGGCGCTTGCCGAAGCGGTCGCCCGTGGCATCACCTTGATGACCCAGGTGCCGGCCGCCTTCGTCCAAGCGGCAGCCGCCGGCGCTGCCAGTCCCGCGAGCGAGGACCGTTCCAACGATGCCGCAACGGCGAACGTCAGTTCCTCCGACTCACCTGCGCCAGGGGCCCCGGCCTTTGCCGCTGCATCTTCTGACGCATCTATCGACGCTGGCCGGCTCGCGCGCCGCGTTGCCGCTCTTGAAAAGCGGCTCGCTCGGCTGGAAGGAAAGCTTGGCGAACAAGGCGCACGCGTTGAAGGAAAGCCTCGACGCCGCCGGCCCCGAGGCGTGGAATCGGCTTGACGAGGAACTGGCCGCCGAAGCGGCCCGGCGCCATCAGGCGCTGCTGGACGGCATCGAGGCCTATCGCCGCCACCCTTACGCCCGCACCCTTGATCGGCCGCCGGAAATCTGGCGCCAGGGCTCGACCTCGCTGCTGGATTACCGCATCCGGGCCGGCGGCTTGCCGGTGCTGGTCATTCCGTCCCTGGTCAACCGCGCCTATATCCTGGACCTGTCGGCCAGGAAAAGCCTGATGCGCTATCTGGCCGGCAAGGGGTTGGCGCCGTTTTTGGTGGATTGGGACAGCCCCGGCCCCGCCGAGCTGGGCTTCGACCTGACCGCCTATATCACCGGGCCGCTGGCGGGCGCTCTCGAGGCGGTGGTACGCGAGACCGGGCGCAAGGCCGCCCTGGTCGGTTATTGCATGGGCGGCGACCTGGCCCTGGCCCTGGCCCTGCACCGGCCCGAGCGGGTGGCCTCGTTGGCCTTGATGGCGACGCCGTGGGATTTCCATGCCGGCCGCGACGGCCAGGCCGTGCTGGTGCGCGCCCTGATGCAGCCCTTGGGCATGATGATCGACGCCGCCGGCCAGTTGCCGGTCGATCTGCTGCAGGCGATGTTCGCCTCGCTCGATCCCGGCCTCAATGCCAAGAAGTTCGCCCTGTTCGCCCAATTGCCGCGCCGCGCGGCGCGCACCCGCGATTTCGTCGCCCTGGAAGATTGGGCCAATGATGGCGTGCCGCTGGCCGGCCCGGTGGCGCAGGAATGCCTGTTCCAGTGGTACGGCGAGAATTCTCCGGCCAAGGGGCGCTGGCTGGTGGCCGGCCGCCCGGTCGATCCGGCAAGGGTCGCCGTCCCGACATTGGCGATGATCCCGGAAAAGGATCGCATCGTGCCGCCCGATTCGGCGACCCCCCTGGCGGCGGCGATTCCCGGCGCCCAGGTGATGATGGTCAAGGGCGGTCACGTCGGCATGCTGCTGTCGGCCCGTGCCGTGTCGCAGGTTTATCGTCCGCTGGCCCGCTGGCTGGTGGAAAGTTCGGTTCAATAGAGCGGTTGCGCTGCACAGCGTCTCCGGTCTATGACAGTTGCGGTTTATTCTCTTTCGAATAGCCGCGTTATGGGGCAACAAAATTACCCGAGGAGAAGTGATCCATGACCGATATCGTTATCGCCGCCGCCACCCGCACCGCCGTAGGTTCGTTTAGCGGCTCGTTGTCCGGGCTGCAGGCTGCCGACCTGGGCGCCACCGTCATCGCCGAGGTCCTGAAGCGGGCCGGTGTGGCGGCCTCGGACGTTACCGACGTGATCATGGGTCACATCCTGAGCGCCGGCAATGGCATGAACACCGCCCGTCAGGCCGCCATCAAGGCCGGCCTGCCGATCGAATCGACCGCGCTGACCATCAACCAGGTGTGCGGCTCGGGCCTGCGCGCCGTGGCGCTGGGCATGCAGGCCATCCTGGCCGGCGACGCCAAGATCGTGGTGGCCGGCGGCCATGAAAGCATGAGCAACTCGCAGCATGCCGGCTACCTGCGCGGCGGCATCAAGATGGGCCCGATGGGCTTCGTCGATACCATGATCAATGACGGTCTGACCGACGTGTTCAATTCCTACCACATGGGCGTCACCGCCGAGAACGTGGCCAAGGAATACGGCATCAGCCGCGAAGAGCAGGACGAGTTCGCCGTGGCCTCGCAGAACAAGGCCGAGGCCGCCGTCAAGTCGGGCCGCTTCAAGGACGAGATCGTCCCGGTCAAGATCGTGGTCAAGAAGGAAGAGAAGCAGTTCGACACCGACGAGTTCGTGCGCTTCGGCGCCACCTTGGACTCGCTGGCCAAGCTGCGTCCGGCCTTCGACAAGGCCGGCACCGTCACCGCCGGCAACGCGTCGGGCATCAATGACGGCGCCGCTTGCGTCGTGCTGATGACCGCCGAGGAAGCGGCCAAGCGCGGCATCAAGCCGCTGGCCAAGATCAAGAGCTGGGCCACCGCCGGCGTCGATCCCAAGGTCATGGGCATTGGCCCGGTTCCGGCCTCGAAGAAGGCGCTGGAAAAGGCCGGCTGGACCCACGAGCAGCTGGATCTGGTCGAGGCCAACGAGGCCTTCGCCGCCCAGGCCATCGCCGTCAACAAGGGCATGGGCTGGGACACCTCGAAGGTCAACGTCAACGGTGGCGCCATCGCCATCGGCCATCCGATCGGCGCCTCGGGCTGCCGCGTCCTAGTGTCCTTGATCCACGAGATGATCAAGCGTGACGCCAAGAAGGGCCTGGCCACCTTGTGCATCGGCGGCGGCATGGGCATCGCCATGTGTATCGAGCGCTGATAGAATCAGTCGAATTCAGGACCGGGAAGTCGCCGGCCGCCCTGCGGCTTCCCGTTTTATTTCAAGGGGTGGAAGCATGCCGGCACAAAAAACGGCCGGCCAACCAGAAAGACAGGAGAATCTCATGGGGCGTGTAGCAGTTGTCACCGGCGGTACCCGCGGCATCGGCCGGGCTATCTCGGAAGGTCTGAAGAATGCCGGCCGTCGCGTCGTCGCCAGCTATGCCGGCAATGTCGATGCCGCCCGGCAGTTCACCGAAGAGACCGGTATTCCGGCCTATCGCTTCGACGTCTCGAGCTATGCCGAGTGCGAAGCCGCCGTCGCCAAGATCACCGCCGAAGTCGGCCCGATCGAAATCCTGATCAACAATGCAGGCATCACCCGTGACGCCACCCTTCACCGCATGACCTATCAGATGTGGGAAGAGGTGATCCACACCAACCTGACCAGCTGCTTCAACATGGCTCGTCTGACCATCGATTCGATGCGCGAGAAGGGCTTCGGCCGTATCGTCAATATCGGCTCGATCAACGGCCAGGCCGGCCAGTACGGTCAGGTCAATTACGCCGCCGCCAAGTCGGGCATCCATGGCTTCACCAAGGCCCTGGCCCAGGAAGGTGCGGCCAAGAACATCACCGTCAACGCCATCGCGCCCGGCTATGTCGATACCGACATGGTCCGCGCCGTGCCGCCGGCGGTGCTGGAAAAGATCATCGCCAAGATCCCGGTCGGCCGTCTGGGCCGCGCCGACGACATCGCCCGCGGTGTGCTGTTCCTGACGGCCGACGATGCCGATTTCATCACCGGCTCGACCCTGTCGATCAACGGCGGCCAGCACATGTACTAAGCCGGTTTTCCGGTCGGACATGGACAAGGCGGCGGGGCGACCCGCCGCCTTGTTGCGTTTCAGCCCTTCAACACCCGGCCGGCCACCGCGTCCAGCTTGGCGACCAGGCTGGCGTCGCGCTTGTCGCCATGGGTGATGATGGCGTGTTCCAACGCGGTGTGGCAGCCCTTGGCGCAATTGCCGGAACGACCGCCGACATAGGGTACGATGGCCTTGACCAGGGCGCGGGCGCGGTCGGCATTTTCCACCAGCACCTTGATCACCTGTTCCACCGTCACCGCGTCGTGGTCGGGATGCCAGCAATCATAGTCGGTGACCATGGCCACGGTGGCGTAGCACATCTCGGCCTCGCGGGCCAACTTGGCCTCGGGCATGTTGGTCATGCCGATGACGTCGCAGCCCCATTGGCGATACAAATTGCTTTCGGCCTGGGTGGAAAATTGCGGGCCTTCCATCACCAGATAGGTGCCGCCGCGCACCGCGATGATCCCGGCGTCGCTTGCCGCCTTCTCGATGATGTCGCCCAGGCGGCCGCACACCGGGTGCGCCATCGAGACATGGGCGACCAGGCCGGTCTGGAAGAAGCTTTTGACCCGGGCAAAGGTGCGGTCGACGAACTGATCGACGATGACGAAGGTGCCGGGCGGCAATTCTTCCTTCAAGCTGCCCACCGCCGAGACCGAGACGATCTCGGTGACGCCGGCCCGCTTCATGCAGTCGATATTGGCGCGGTAGTTCAGTTCCGACGGCGGGATGACGTGGCCGCGACCGTGGCGGGGCAGGAACACCAGCTTCTGGCCGTCCAGTTCGCCGAACAGCAATTCATCGGACGCCGGGCCGAACGGGCTGTCGATGCGGCGCCATTCCTTGTTGGTCAGGCCGTCGATGTCGTAGACACCGGAACCGCCGATGATGCCGAGAACGGGTGTGGTCATGGTAGGAAACCCCCTGATGATCGATTGCCGCGTTGGTAAAACAAAACGGCCGCCATCGCAAGGATGGCGGCCGGTTTACGTGCCTGGTGGCCTAAAGCCCGAGCGGCGACTGAGCCGCCCGGGACGGGCGCGCCAAGGGCATCAATGCAGGTTCTTCCAGATCTGGACCTTCAGGGCGTACAGCATGGCGGTGAACACCGCCAGGAACAGCATGACCTTCAGACCCAGGGACTTGCGCTCGTCCAGTTCGGGCTCGGCGGCCCAATTCAGGAAGGCGGTGATGTCCTTGGCCAACTGCTCGGGCGTCGCCTTGGTGCCGTCGGTGTAGCTGACCAGATCTTCCATCAGCTGCGGCGGCATGCTGATGGCGTTACCGGGGAAGTAGGTGTTGAAGTACTTGCCCTCGGGGATCGGATGGTCGGCCGGAGCCTCGTCCTTGAAGCCCAGCATCAGCGAGTAGATGTAGTTCGGACCACCGACGCGGGCCTTGGCCATCAGCGACAGGTCGGGCGGCAGCGCCCCACCATTGGCAGCGGCGGCAGCCTTGTCGTTGGGGAACGGGCTGATGAACTTGTCCGACGGACGGCCGGCACGCATCGACACCAGGCCTTCGTCGTTGGGCGCATCGGCGACTTCGCGGGCCGCCGCCACGTCCTTGATCTCTTCCGCGGTCAGGCCGACCGCCGAGAGATTACGATAGGCCACCAGACGCAGGCCGTGGCAGTTCGAGCAGATCGCGTTGAACACTTCGAAGCCACGCTTCAACTGGGCCTTTTCGTACTTGCCGAACAGACCTTCCCACGAGAAGCCGGGCTTCATCAGCGGCTCGCCGCCGCCCGCGGCCAGGGCGGTGCCGGACAGGCCGGCCACCGAGGCGGCGGTCAGCACCGAAAGGATGAGCTTGCGCATTATGCCTTCTCCTTCAGCACGGGCGCCGAGATGCTGGCCGGCAGGGCCTTCGGCTTCTCGATCTTGCCCAGCAGGGGCATGATGATCAGGAAGTGGGCGAAGTAGTAGGCGGTGCAGATCTGGCCGATGGTGACCAGCACCCCCTCGGCCGGCTTGCCGCCGACATAACCCAGAACCAGGCAGTTGATCAGGAAGAGCCAGAAGAACTGCTTGTAGAGCGGGCGGAACTTCGCCGAGCGGACCTTCGAGGTGTCGAGCCACGGCAGGAAGAACAAGATGATGATGGCCGAGAACATCGCCACCACGCCCTGAAGCTTCGCCGAGATCACCCAGATGTCCATGGTGAAGGCGCGCAGGATCGCATAGAACGGCAGGTAGTACCATTCGGGCACGATGTGGGCCGGGGTCACCATCGGGTTCGCCGGGATATAGTTGTCCGGCTCACCGAAGAAGTTCGGCGCCCAGAAAACGAAGCCCAGGAAGAACATCAGGAACACGCCGATGCCGAACAGGTCCTTGATGGTGTAGTAGGGATGGAACGGGATGGCGTCGGCCGGGCTCTGGATTTCCACGCCCAGCGGATTGTTCGACTTCACCGTATGCAACGCCCACACATGCAGCACGACCAGGCCCAGGATGACGAAGGGCAGCAGGTAATGCAGCGAGAAGAAGCGGTTCAGCGTCGGATTATCGACCGAGAAGCCGCCCCACAGCAGGGTGACGATCGGATCGCCGACGATCGGGAAGGCCGAGAACAGGTTGGTGATGACGGTGGCGCCCCAGAAGGACATCTGGCCCCACGGCAGCACGTAGCCCAGGAAGCCGGTGGCCATCATCGCCAGATAGATCAGGATGCCGATCCACCACAATACTTCGCGCGGCGACTTGTACGATCCGTAGTACAGGTTCCGGAAGATGTGGATGTAGACCAGGATGAAGAACATCGAGGCGCCGTTCATATGCAGGTAGCGGATCAGCCACCCGTAATTGACGTCGCGCATGATGCGCTCGACCGAGTCGAAGGCCAGCGAGGTGTGGGACGAATAGTTCATCACCAGGAAGATGCCGGTCAGAAGCATCACCACCAGCACGAACCCGGCCAGCGAGCCGAAGTTCCACCAGTAGTTCAGGTTCTTCGGAGTCGGATACTCGACGGCCGAATGCTGCATCATCGAGAAGATGGGAAGCCGCTGGTCCAGCCAGCTCACCACCTTGTTATTGGTCTGAAAACCGCTCATGGCCGTTCCTTACCCGATGCGGACAGTGGTGTCGGACGTAAACTTGTAGTCCGGCACCGCCAGGTTTGCGGGGGCGGGACCCTTGCGGATACGTCCCGAGGTGTCGTAGTGCGAGCCGTGGCACGGGCAGAACCAGCCGCCGAAATCCCCCTTGGGGTCGGCGGGCTTCTGGCCCAGCGGCACGCAGCCCAAGTGGGTGCAGACACCGATCAGCACCAGCCATTCCGGCTTCTGCGCACGCGAGGCGTCGGTGGCCTTGTCGCGCAGATCGCCAACCGAATCGTCCTTGGCAGCCTGGGCGATTTCCTCAGGCTGACGGTGGCGGACGAAGACCGGCTTGCCGCGCCAGACGACGGTGATCGCCTGACCGGGTTGGATGGCGGAGATGTCCACATCGGTAGTGGACAATGCCAGGGTATCTGCGGCCGGGTTCATGCTGTGCACGAACGGCCACAGGGCAAGACCGGTGCCGACAGCGCCGACAGCGGAGGTGGCATACAGCAGGAAATCCCGCCTGGTCTGCCCGTCCGCCGACGAGGGCTGGGCATGCGTCGCCGTATCAGCCATTGACTTAAACCTCTTGTTTACCCGCGGAAGCGGCCCTATTAACCACATTGGCGAGCCCCGATCAACAGGGGAGTCATGGTAGTTAAGCGAAATCTAATTCATGACGGCATTTTTGCGGCTTGCTCTTTATCAACCGGACATCCCTCAGAACGCGGGGACCCTGCTGCGGCTGGCCGCCTGCATGGGTTTCCCGCTCGACGTGATCGAGCCGTGCGGCTTCCTGTGGGACGATAAACGGATGCGCCGCGCCGGCATGGATTACGTCGCCCATGCCGAGGTTTGCCGCCATGCCTCGTGGGCCGGTTTCCAGCGGGCAAGGGCCGGCGAAAATCATCGACTGATTCTATTGACCACCCGGGGGGACCAACGCCTGGACGGCTTTTCGTTCCGGCCGGGCGATGTCATCATGGTCGGACGCGAAAGTGCCGGCGTACCCGACGAGGTGGCGGCCCAGGCCGATATCTCGCTGGTCATCCCGATGCGGCCCGAGGTGCGGTCACTGAACGTGGCGGTGGCGGCGACTTTGGCGGTGGGCGAGGCGCTGCGCCAATTGGGGGGCTTCCCCGGAAAGGATTGCTCGTGACGACCGACGATTCCAAGCGGATGTTTGCCGCCGAAAGGGCCCAGGCCTACGACCACCGGGTACGCGAGGCCATTCCCGGCTATGACGCCCTGCATCAGCTGTCGTGCATGGTGTTCGCCGAGATGACCGGCGGTCACGGTCGCGCCCTGGTGGTCGGCGCCGGGACCGGTGTCGAATGCATCGCCCTGGCGATGGCCTGCCCCGGCCTTGCCCTGGTCGGGCTGGACCCGGCGCAGGAAATGTTGGCGGTGGCCGAGCGCAAGGTGGCCGAGGCCGGCCTGGCCGGCCGTGTCCGCCTGTACCCGTCGACGGTGGCCGAATTGCCGACCTTCGAGCCGTTCGACGCCGCGACCTTGTTGTTGGTGCTGCATTTCCTGGCCGACGACGGCGCCAAGCTGGAATTGCTGACCGACATTGCCAAGCACCTGAAGCCGGGCGCGCCGCTGATCCTGGCCGATCTGTTCGGCCCGGCCTGGGACGAAGACTGGCAGGCCCAGTTGCGCACCTTCTGGCGCCATCTGCAGCGCGCCGCCGGCATCGACGAAGACGCCATCGACAAGGGTTTCCGTCACGTCGATCGCGACATCCACCCGGTCACCGAGGCGAGGTTGGCCGAACTGCTGGAACAGGCCGGCTTCACCCCGCCGCGCCCCTATTTCCGCGCCTTGTGCTTCGGCGGCTGGGTGACGCGGCGGGCCTAGAGTTTGTCTGGCTTAAATGGAGGCCCTCTCGTTACCCGTCATGGCCGGGCTTGACCCGGCCATCCATGGACCCTCGGGTCAAGCCCGAGGGTGACGAGGGGGAAAGTCGGTTCCTTCAAACTCAGACAGACTCTCGATCAGGGCAGGGGCGTCAGTCCCAGCTTGGCGGCAAGCTTGTCGTGCGCCTCGCGGAAGGCCGTTTCCGGGCCGGTACACAGATTGGAGGCATCGATCTTCAATTGGGTGGCCATGGTGGAATGGGCGACCCGGCTGTCGATATGGTGCTGCTGGCAGCTCTCCTGCAGCAGCGAGAACTCGCTCAGCAGCCATTTGGCGTTGGGCTGCAGGCGCCGCATCTGCGGCCCCAGGACCGTGTCGTTGCCGATGGCGGCGATCAACTCGCGCAGGGCGCCAAGGTCCGCGCCCAGCGGGGAATAGGCCGCCTTCAGCTTGGCATGGGGATTGTCCGCCGGCAGCGTCCCGGTGGGCTGGAAGTCGGTGGTCAGCACCGCGGCCTGCAGGTCGATCCCGTCGCGATAGCCGGCCGCCAACCTGCGGCCCGAGCGCGACAGGTCGACCACGATGTTCCACAGTTGCACCAAGGCGCCGACATAATTCTGCTCGCCCACCGAAGACAGCAGCTTCGAGCCGTCGATGTTGGGCATGCCGGTGACCGCCAGGCTCATCAGCGGGCTGACCGCTTCGATCATCGCCTGGTCGAACGAGGCGACGAAACGGCCTGGGATGGCGCAGCCGCCGGTGGCCGGCGGCGGACAATCGGCCGAGCGGGCATAGGCATAGGCGACACCTAGCGGCCGGGCGGCGGCCATGATCTGCGCATAGATGGCCAGCACCTCGTCGTCGGACTTGTGATGGCGCTGAATCGCCAGATTGCCCAGAACCGACAAGGCGACGGTGCCGCGAAGGGCGCGCATCTGCTTGGAATCGGCCTTGAACACCGAATCGGCCGCTTCGTCGGCCAGGCCGCCTTGGTCGTTGAATGTCGCCGCGCAACCGGACAGGCCGGTGGACAGAAACGCCGCCGCCACCAAGGCGCGGATGGATTTTGACATGCGGATCATGCGAGCCCCTCCCCATTATGACACCCGTCATTGGGGAAAAAGGCTCTCATGAATCTCAACGGGAGTCCACGCTCAAGGCTTGTACAGCTTAAAGCTTCAGCCTCTCGGCCATCTTCTCGTAGCTTTCCAGCTGACCCAGCGGGCCGATGGCGGCGATGGTCGGCGTGGTGGCGAACAGGCGTTTGGCGACGCGGATGATGTCGGCCGATTCCACCGCCTCGACCTTTTCCACCACCTCGGCGGTCGGGATCGGGCGGCCATAGACCAGCAACTGGCGGGCCACCTGCTCGCACCGCGACGAGGTGCTTTCCAGGCTCATCAGGATCGAGGCCTTCAGCTGGGCGCGGGCGCGCTGCAATTCGTCGCCCGACACGCCGGCGCAGATCTTGACCACTTCGTCGCACAGGACCGGCACCAGTTCGGCCACTTCGTCCTCGCCGGTGCCGGCATAGATGCCGAACAGGCCGCCATCGGCATAGGACGAGGCGAAGGAATAGATGGAATAGACCAGGCCGCGCTTTTCGCGGATTTCCTGGAACAGCCGGCTGGACATGCCGCCGCCCAGCAGGATCGACAGCACCGAGGCGGGGTAATAATCCGCGTCGTCATAGGACACGCCGTCGAAGCCGACCACCAGATTGACCTGCTCGATGTCGCGTTCCTCGCGATAATCGCCGCCGACATAGCGGGCGGCGACCTGTGCGGGCTCGGGCATGGTGGCGAGGTTGGCAAAGGCCTTGTCGGCAGCCTCGACCAATTGGTCGTGATCGATGCGCCCGGCGGCGGCCAGCACCATGCGCTCTGCCGAATAATGGCGTTGCAGATAGGACTGGACGGTGTCGCGGGTCATGGCGCGCACCAGATCCTCGGTGCCCAGCACCGGGCGGCCCAGCGGCTGGTCGGGATAGGCGATCGCCTGGAAATGGTCGAAGATGATGTCGTCGGGGGTGTCGATGGCCTGGCTGATTTCCTGCACCACCACCGTCTGTTCGCGGGCCAGTTCTTCCGCATCGACGGTCGAGTGCTGCAAGATGTCGGCGACGATGTCCAGGGCCAGCGCGGTGTCTTCCTTCAGCACCTTGGCGTAATAGGCGGTGTGGTCGCGGGCGGTATAGGCGTTCAGATGACCGCCGACGGCGTCCATCTCCTCGGCGATGGCCCGGGCCGAGCGCCGCTCGGTCCCCTTGAAGGCCATGTGCTCGAGAAGGTGCGAGATGCCGTTGACCTCGGGCTCCTCGTGGCGGGTGCCGGCATCGACCCACACCCCCAGCGAGGCGCTTTCCACCGTCGACATCGGGTCCGAGACGACCCGAAGGCCCGACGGCAGGCGGGTTTCGCGAATGGTCATGAGGTCTTCCGGTTGGCGAAGGCGCGCACGGCCTCGCGGATGGCGCCGACATCGGCGGCGATGGTGTCGTAACGCTCGGGCCGGTCGAACAAATCGGCCAGGTGCGGCGGCAGCGGCGGATGGATGCCGGTCGCCTTGGTCACCGCGTCGGGGAACTTGGCCGGATGCGCCGTCGCCAGCGCCACCATCGGGCTGGTGGCGGCAAGCCTTGCCTTCAGGCCCGCACCGGCGCCGATGGCCGAATGGGGGTCCAGAATCTCGCCGGTGGAATGATAAAGGCTCTTCATCAGGGCCAGGGTCTGGTCGTCGTCGAAGCGGTGGCCCTCGAACAGGGTCCGCATCATGGCCCACGCCCCTTGCGGCATGGCCACCGCGCCGTGGGCGCGGAAATCGTTCATCAGCTTTTCGACGGCAGGACCGTCGCCACCCAGGCTGTCGAACATCAGGCGCTCGAAATTCGACGACACCTGGATGTCCATGCTGGGCGACAGGGTCGGCACCACGCCGTCGGCCTTCATCACGCCGCCTTCGAAGAAGCGGGTCAGGATGTCGTTGCGGTTCGAGCCGACCACCAGCTTGTCGATGGGCAGCCCCATCTTCTTGGCGACATAGCCGGCAAAGACGTTGCCGAAATTGCCTGTCGGCACCGAGAACGTTACCGTCACGTCGGGCGCGCCCAGCGCCACGGCGGCAGCGAAGTAATAGGCCACCTGGGCCATCACCCGGGCCCAGTTGATGGAATTGACCGCGCTTAAGGACAATTCGTCGCGAAAAGCCAGGTCGTTGAACAGCGCCTTGACGATGTCCTGGCAGTCGTCGAACGTGCCTTCCACCGCCAGGTTGCGGACATTGTCCGACAGGATGGTGGTCATCTGGCGGCGCTGCACGTCCGATGTGCGGCCCTTGGGGTGCAGGATCAGGATATCCACCGCCCTGCGGTCGCGGCAGGCCTCGATGGCGGCCGAGCCGGTGTCGCCCGAGGTGGCGCCGACGATCATCACCCGTTCGCCCCGCGCGGTCAGCACATGGTCGAACAGGCGGCCGACCAGCTGCAGGGCGTAATCCTTGAAGGCCAGGGTCGGGCCGTGGAACAGCTCGCAGACCCATTGGTTGTGGCCGATCTGCTTCAAGGGGGCGACGGCCGGATGGGTGAAGCCGGCATAGGCGTCCTTGACCAGGCCGGGCAGAGCGGCTTCGCACACCGAGCCGGCGACGAAGGGCGCCATCACTCGGGCGGCCAGTTGGTCATAGGGCAGGCCGCGCAGTGCGCGGATGTCGGCCATGGAAAAGGTCGGCCAGCTTTGCGGCACGTAAAGGCCGCCATCGCGGGCCAGACCGGCCAACAAGACATCGTCGAAACCGAGAACGGGGGCTTGACCCCTGGTGCTGACGTACTTCACTCGTGCCTCAAGCGTGGAAAACGCGGTCGGCTACACTAGCGGGATGGGGCGCGGTCAGCAAGCGTCGGCGCCCATCAGGCCAGGCCGGGGCTGGATCTGACCAGATCCAGGTCGGCGGACAGCTCGAAATCGATGGCGACCTCGGTCTGGTCGAAGCGGGTTCCCGGGCTGAAATGCCAGTCGCCGGCCAGCGGCAAGGCGTTCAGGAAGGCGGTCAGCCGGTTCATCCCCTCAAGCCCGCGGCTGATGGGGAAGGTCATCACGGAAAAATCGGTCATGGCGAAATCCTTCACCGGAAGGGACGATGTGCGCCTGAACATCGATCTTAATCATTATGCGCGCTTGCCGGCGGCGGCGATATGGATGATGACGCATGGCCGATGGTGGCGAGAACGGGGGGGGGCGGCGCCGGTCAGCGACAGCACGCGATGGGGGATTCTGACGGCGAGAAAAAACTATAAATAGAAAAAATAGCTTTAATAAGCTATGAATGGAGGTGTCTGAAATAACTTCGTTTCCGAAGGGGGCTATGATGGCGCGTTGCATGGCTAGGGTTCTTGCCGCTCTTGTTCCTTGGATATCCTTCTGGGCGCTGGTCGTTCTGATCGCCGCCCATATCATCTGGCCCATCGGCCTGATCGCCGCGGCGGCGCTGGCGGCGTCGTTGGGGATCAGCGTGGGCATGCTGTATCAGGCCTATAAGGCGTGCGATTGAACGCATAGCCAGGAAATGGCAGATTTCTGCCGATTACGAGCGCGGTATAGTAATACCGCGCTCGTAATACATTGATTTCAAACGATTTAAAATCTATTGACTGTGGCGGCTGGCGTGGCATACTCCGCGCCCTTGGAAGGCCGGGGTTCGCCTGGCTTTCGTAACTGGTTTTGCCGTGGGTGCCATGAAGACCTATAACGCCAAACCGTCCGAAGTGCAGAAGAAGTGGGTCATCATCGACGCGGACGGCGTCGTGTTGGGCCGCCTCGCGACCGTCATCTCGATGCGTCTGCGCGGCAAGCACCTGACGACCTACACCCCCCATGTCGACATGGGTGACAACATCATCGTCATCAACGCCGAAAAGGTGAAGTTGACCGGCAACAAGCTGGCCGACAAGACCTTCTACTGGCACACCGGTCATCCGGGCGGTATCAAGGGCCGTACCGTCGGCCAGTTGCTGGGCGGTCGTTTCCCCGAGCGCGTGATCGAAAAAGCGGTCGAGCGCATGATCACCCGTGGTCCGCTGGGACGTCAGCAGATGAAGAATCTGCGCGTCTATGCCGGCGCTGCCCATCCGCACGAGGCTCAGCAGCCGGAAGTGCTGGATGTCGCCGCGTTGAACCCGAAGAACAAGAGGTAGTCCCTCATGGCCGATCTCTCCAGCCTGGCCGATCTCAAGGCCGCCGCTCCTGTCCAGACCGCTCCGGTCCATGAGCGTAAGGTCGACGCCCAGGGCCGCGCCTATGCGACCGGCAAGCGCAAGAACGCCGTCGCCCGCGTGTGGGTCAAGCCCGGTTCGGGCAAGATCATCGTCAACGGTCGCGACGTCACCGTCTATTTCGCCCGTCCGGTTCTGCGGATGCTGATCAATCAGCCGTTCCAGACCGCCCGTTGCGAAGAGCAGTTCGACGTCATGTGCACCGTGACGGGTGGTGGCCTGTCGGGCCAAGCCGGCGCGCTGCGTCACGGCATCAGCCGCGCTCTGACCTTCTTCGATCCGAGCATGCGCTCGCCTCTGAAGGCCGGCGGCTTCCTGACCCGCGACCCCCGCGTCGTCGAGCGCAAGAAGTACGGCAAGCACAAGGCTCGCCGTTCCACCCAGTTCTCGAAGCGCTAATCCGCTTCGATATTCGGGACGAAAGGGCCGCCGGTTTCCGGCGGCCCTTTTTCTTTTGCTTGTCCCCGACTCGCGCTTAGGGCTAAATAGCCGGCATGCAGACCGGCCCCGCCACTAAATCCGCCCCCCTGAATGCGCCCCGCGATATGGCGTCGCATTTCATGGAATGCGGCGCGCTGGATACCAACCTGACCTTGGCCCCCGGTGCCCGTCTGGTCATCACCGACGATCTGTTGAATGGAACGGTGGGCGACCTGGCGGCCTTGTCGATGGCCGCCATCGTCGGGCGCGACGCCATGGTGGCCAAGGCGGCGGTGTTGCCGCTGGGGATCGCCGCCAGCAAGCTGGGTGTCGCCGACCGGGCCCGCTACGAGCGGCTGTTCGCCCTGATCGAGGAAACCGCCTTCGATTCCGGCGTGCGCGAATCGGCCGAGGCGATGATCCATTCGCGCTTCCGCGAAAACCAGATCAAGGAACTGGCCGCCGAGATCGGCGGCACCGTCGGCCCGGCCCGCCAGCGCTATCGCGCCTTCCTGGAAGTGGTCAAGCTGCTGGCCGAGAAGAAGATTTCCGAGGCCTTGTTCCTGGACGAGTTCCTGGAATTCACCCGCGCCGTTGCCGGCAAGCTGGATTTCGGCATCTATGCCCTGTGCGTCGATCGCCTGTTCGTGTCGAGCCAGGTGCCGATCATGGTCAAGGCGTCCTTGTGCAAGGAAGTGTGCAAATACCCGCCGCTGGTGCGCAAGGAACTGATCACCAACCTGTTGTCCTCGCCCAAGGCCGAGCGCGAGTTGGTCGATTACGCCCGCCAGGAGGTGGCCAAGGTCCTGACCCACGACCAATTGACCGAGATCGTGCTGTTTACCACCCTCAAGCTGGCCTGGGCGGCGCAACGCGAACGCCCGCAAAAGGCCCGCGCCTGACCTTCAAGGAATCGTGATGCGCGCCATCGTCTGCCCGGCCTTCGGGGCCGCGCTGGAATTCGTCGACTTCGCCACCCCCGTTCCCGGCCCCGGCCAGGTCCTGATCGATGTCGCCGCCGCCGGGGTCAATTTCGCCGATTCGCTGATTACCGCCGGCAAGTACCAGGAACCGGTCCAGCCGCCCTTCGTGCCCGGCATGGAACTGGCCGGCACCATCGCCGCCCTGGGGGACGGCGTCACCGGCTTCGCCACGGGCGACCGGGTGATGGCGACGGTGACCGGCGGCGCCTTCGCCGAACAGGCGGTGGCCGACGTTACCGACGTCTATCATTTGCCCGACCAACTGGATTTCGTCACCGCTGCCGGCTTTCCGGTGGCCTACGGCACCTCGCATCTGGGCCTCAAGGTCAAGGCCGGTCTGAAAGCCGGCGAGGTTCTGGTGGTGCATGGTGCCGCCGGAGGTGTCGGGCTGACGGCGGTCGAAATCGGCCGCGCCCTGGGCGCCACCGTGATCGGCACCGCCGGCGGGCCCGACAAGGTCAAGGTGGCGTTGGAGCACGGGGCCGATCACGGCATCGATTACAAGGACCAGGACATTCGCGCCCGGGTCAAGGAACTGACCAACGGACGCGGCGCCGACGTGGTCTATGACCCGGTCGGCGGCCAGGTGTTCGACGCCTCGTTGCGCTCGATCGCCCCGGACGGCCGCATCCTGGTGGTCGGCTTCGCCTCGGGGACCGTCCCGCAGATTCCGGCCAACATCTTGCTGGTCAAGAATGTCACGGTGATCGGCTATTACTGGGGGGCTTACCGCAAGCTCAACCCGGCGATGGTGCGGGCCAGCATGCAGGAAGCGCTGGATTGGTGGGCCGCCGGCACGCTGTTTCCCCATGTGTCGAAGACCTTGCCGCTGGCCGAGGCGGCTGAGGCCATCGCCATGCTGAAAAGCCGTTCGGCCACTGGCAAGGTGGTGCTGACGGTGTGATCAGCCGCCGGTCAGCAGCTTATCGGGGTCCAGGCGGATGTCGCGGCGCACCATGCCGGAACTTCCCAGTGACGGCGCCTTCTTGCCATCGACGCTGACGTCCAGGGCGCCGGCATTGCCGACCATCAGGGTCAGGCCGGGACGGTTGGGAACCGAGTAGCTGTCGCCCTTGCGCAAAAGGCGCGACATCAACAACTGGCCGTCCATTTCGCGCACCTGCACCCAACAATCGTCGCCGGTGGCGGTCAGGGTGACGCGCGAGCCGGACGAATCCTGCGAGGTCATCTTCAGGGTGGGGCTCTCGGCCGGCGGTTCGGCGGTCGGCTTGGCGGGCTCGGCCTTGGCCTGTTCGACCTTGGCCGGCTCGGGCTTGGCGATTTCGGGCTTGGCCGGTTCGGGTTTACCCTTTTCAGGCTTTGCCGGCTCGGTCTTGGCCTTTTCGGGCTTGCCCGGCTCGACCTTGGCCGGTTCGGGCTTGGCGGGCTCGGCCTTGGCCTTGGCATCGTCGTCGGATTCCGACGGCGGCACGACTTCCGAATCCTTGGATGATGCCGGGGCGGCGGGGGTCGCGGCCGGCGGCTCGTCGGGCTTGGGGGCGGGCGGCATTGTTTTGGCCGCTTCCTGGGTGCCGACCAGGCCGGACAGGCGGTCGGGCAGGTTCGGCACCAACTCGGCGACCTTCATGTCGCGCGCCGACAGCCAGTACCAGGCGCCATACGCGATGGCGGCGAACATCAGGCCCAGGAACAGGATCGCGCCACCCGGCACGCGGCCTTCCGACACCGGCGAGGGGAAAATCAGCTCGGAGCGAGAATGCAGGTCGCCGGCCGCCTCGGCGCGGAACCGGCGAACCATCTCCTCGCCGTCCAGTCCCAGGAAGTCGCCGTAGGTCCGCAAGAAGCCGATGGCGTAGGTCCCGCCGGGAAGGTCCCGGTGGCGACCCTCTTCCAGTGCCAGCAGGTAAGGTTGGCGGATGCGCAACATGGTCGCGACCTCGGCCAGGCTTTTGCCGGTCTTCTCGCGTGCCGCCTTCAGGGTCGGGCCAACGCCCGTGCTGCGGAAAGCCTGGTCGGTGTCGGATTGCGGTGTCTGTTCCACGGCGTTTCGATCCACCCCCCCCTTATTGGCGGTGTTTGACACCGCGTGGACTTTTAAGATGTAGCAAAGTCAGGGGTATGCAAGCAACCTTTAGACTTGCGCACAGGCCGGGGGCTTAAAGGATGACCCCGTGGTCGATGGCGAAGGCCTTCAGCTTGTCGCGCAAGCTGCGGTCGGGCAGGCGCAACAAGGTGGCGAGATAGGCCCGAAGCGGGCCGACCTCGAGCGAGCGGATCATCGTCTTGACCGGGCCAATGGACGGCGAGGACACCGACAGGATGTGGACGCCGCAGGCGATCAGGCTCATGGCTTCCAGTGGCCGGCCGGCCATTTCGCCGCACACCGACAGCGGAACGCCCGCGGCCTTGCACTTGTCGGCGACGGACTTGATGAAGGACAGCATGGCCGGGGCCAGCGGGTCGTAGCGCTCGGAAATCCGGGGATTGCCGCGATCGACGGCGAACAGGAACTGCGCCAGGTCGTTCGAGCCGATCGAGACGAAATCGACCAGCGGCAGCAGCGCGTCCAACTGGAAGGCCAGGGCCGGGACTTCCAGCATGGTGCCGACCTTGATGGCGACCGGCAATTGGTTGCCGCTTTCGCGTTCGTGTTCGATTTCGAGGTCGAGCACGCGCCGGGCCTGCACCAGCTCGGCCACTTCGGCGATCATCGGGAACATGATCCGCAATTCGCGCCCCGAGGCGGCCCGCAGCAGGGCGCGCAATTGGTGGCGCAGCACCGCCGGCCGGTCCAGCGTGATGCGGATCGAACGCCAACCCAGGGCCGGGTTGTCCTCGTCATAGGGGTTCCAGTAGGGCAGGATCTTGTCGCCGCCGACATCGAGCGAGCGGAACACCACCGGCTTGCCGGCGGCCTGGTCCAGGATCTTGCGGTACAGCTGGGTCTGGGCATCGACGTCGGGCAGGCTGGAGCGGGCCATGAACGGCAGCTCGGTGCGGTAAAGGCCGATGCCGTCGGCGCCGGAATCATGCAGGTGCTGCATGTCCAGCAACAGGCCGGCATTCATCATCAGCCGCACGCTTTCGCCGTCGCGGGTATTGGCCGGCAGGTCCTTCAGGCGGGCGTAATGGGCGGCGCGCTGCTGGCGCTGGCGGATGGCGTCGGAAAAGATGTCGCGGATGTCGTCGGGCGGCCGCAGGAACACCTGGGCGTTGTCGCCATCGACGATGACCGGGTCCAGCACCTCGACCTTGTCCAGCACTTCCTTGCAGCGGCCGACCACCGGGATGTCCAGGGCGCGGGCGACGATCGCCACATGCATGGTCGGGCTGCCTTCTTCCAGCACCAGGGCGCGCAGCCGCTTGGGGTCGTAGTCGAACAGCTCCATCGGCCCCATGGTCCGGGCGATCAGGATGGCGTCGGCCGGCAGTTCGCCGCGCGAGGCCGGGCCGCCTTCGCCGGCCAGGTGCTGCAGCAGCCGGTTGGCCAAATCCTCGAAATCGTGCAGGCGTTCGCGCAGGTAGGGATCGGTCACCTGGCTCATGCGCGCCCGGGTGTCCTCGTGCACCTTCTGGACGGCGGCATCGGCGGTCAGGCCGGTGCGGATGGCTTCGCCGATGCGGCTCAGCCAGCCCTTGTCCTCGGTGAACATCCGATAGGTTTCCAGCACGTCGCGATGCTCGCCGTCGCGCATCTCGGGGCGCGAGAACAACTCGTCCAGCGCGGTCTTGATGCTGGTCAGAGCAAGCCGCAGGCGCTCCAGCTCGATCTCGGGGTCTTCGGCGACCAGGCGGCGGATGGTGATGCGCGGCTGGTGCAGCACGGCGACGCCGATGCCGACACCGCCATTGAGGCGCAGGCCCTCCAGGCGCAACGGCAAGAGCGCGTTGCCGTCGACCGGGACCAGTTCCTCGCGGCTGACCAACTCGCCCGAGGCGACCAGTTCGGCCAGCACCATCGCCACCGTTTCCAGCGTCTCGATTTCCTCGTCGCTGTAATGGCGCTGGGTGCGGTTCTGCACCACCAGGACGCCGACGACACGGCCGCCCCTGATGATCGGCACGCCCATCAGCGAATGGAAGATCTCTTCGCCGGTTTCCGGGCGATAGGCGAAGTGCGGATGGCTTTGGGCGTCGGCCAGGGCCAGCGGCCGGGCGTGGGCGGCGACGTCGCCGACCAGACCTTCGCCGACGCGCAGGCGGGTCTTGTGGACGGCGTCCTTCTTCAGGCCCTCGGTGGCGAACAGTTCCAGCACCTCGCCGGCGCGCATGACGTAGCACGAGCACACTTCGGCGACCATGTCGGCGGCGATCAGCTGGACCACCTTGTCCAGCCGTTCCTCGGCGCTGCCGCCGCCGGCCATGACGTCACGCAGACGGGCCAGCAGGCGACGCGACACCGAAGGCGTCGCGGCGGCCATCAAGACACCGGCAGGGCAGGGGTCGGCAGGCGCCCGGCCAAAGCCGTCAGCGCCTGATCGACCAGTTCGGACAGGATTTCCGCGCAGGGCTGTTCGCGGGTGACCATGCCGACGCTTTGGCCGGCCATCACCGATCCGGTCTCGACGTCGCCGTCGATCACCGCGCGCCGCAGCGCGCCAGCCCAGAAATGCTCGATCTCGAGCTGGGCTTCCTTGTTTTCCAGCTCGCCGGCACGGAAGCGGCGGATCACCTCGTGCTGGAATTCGACGAAGCGGCGCGAGCCCTCGTTGGCCAGGGCGCGGACCGGGATCACCGGAAAGGCCGGATCGACCTGGACGGTCGGCACCGCGTCGCGGGCGGCGGCGCGGATGAAGGCCTTCTTGAAGTTCTGATGGGCCACGCATTCGGTGGCGCAGACGAAGCGGGTGCCCAACTGGGCGCCGACCGCGCCCATTTCCAGATAGCTGACGATGGCCTCGCCGCGCCCCAGTCCGCCGGCGACGAAGACCGGCACCTGGGCCGCCATCTCGGGCAGGATTTCCTGGGCCAGGACGCCGGTGGCGACCGGGCCGATATGGCCGCCGGCCTCGGTGCCTTCGATGACCAGGGCGTCGGCGCCCGAGCGCACCAGCTTCTTGGCCGCCACCAGGGCCGGGGCGAAGCAGATCACCTTGGCGCCGGTGTCCTTGGCCCGCTTGATCGCGGTGGCAGGCGGCAGACCGCCGGCCAGCACGATATGGCCGACCTGAAGCTCGCCGCAGACATCGATCAGGCGATCAAGCTGGGGATGCATGGTGATCAGGTTGACGCCGAACGGCTTGGCGGTCAGCTCTTGGGTGGCGGTGATCTCGGCCGCCAGGCGGTCGGGTTCCATCGAGCCGGCGGCGATCACGCCGAAGCCGCCCGCGTTCGAAATGGCCGAGACGAGATGGCGTTCAGAGATCCACGACATGGCGCCGCCCATGATGGCGACATCCGTGCCCAGGAACTCGAGGCCCCGACGCCACAGTCCGTCCAGTCGCTCGCGCGCTGACGTGATCGTCACTCTCGTCCCTCCGCCTGTCGCCCGGTCAGGCCGCGTCCAGCCCGTAAGCGGTGTGCAGAGCGCGCAACGCCAGTTCGGTGTACTTTTCCTCGATCAGCACGCTGATCTTGATTTCCGAGGTCGAGATCACCTGGATGTTGATGCCTTCCGACGCCAGGGTCTGGAACATCTTCTGGGCGATACCGGCATGGCTGCGCATGCCGACGCCGACCACCGAGACCTTGACGACGTTGGCGTCGCAGATCAGGCCTTCATAGGCCAAGGTGGCCTTGTGGTCCTCGATCACCTTGCGAGCGCGGTCCAGGTCGGCGCGGCCGACGGTGAAGGTCAGGTCGGTCGACTTGCCGTCTTCCGACACGTTCTGCACGATCATGTCGACGTTGACGGCCGCCTCGGCCAGCGGGCCGAAGATGGCGGCGGCGACGCCGGGGCGGTCCGACACGCGGACCAGGGTGATCTTCGCTTCGTCGCGGCTATAGGCGATGCCGCTCACCAGTTCCTTTTCCACGATCTCATCCTCATCGCAAACCAGAGTTCCGGGGGCGTCGACGAACGACGACAGCACCTGCACCCTGACATGGTGTTTCATGGCCATTTCGACCGAACGGGTCTGCAGCACCTTGGCGCCGACCGAGGCCAGCTCGAGCATCTCCTCGTAGGTGATCTTGTCGAGCTTCTTGGCCTTGGTGACGATGCGCGGGTCGGTGGTGTAGACGCCGTCGACGTCGGTATAGATGTCGCAGCGATCGGCCTTCAAGGCGGCGGCCAGCGCCACCGCCGAGGTGTCCGAGCCGCCGCGGCCCAAGGTGGCGATCCGGTTGCCCGGGGCGATGCCCTGGAAGCCGGCGACCACCGCCACGACGCCCTCGGCCATGTCGGCCAGCATCTCGGGGGTGTCGATGCTGTCGATGCGGGCCTTGCCGTGGGTCGAATCGGTGCGGATCGGCACCTGCCATCCGGTCCACGACCGCGCCTTCAGGCCCAGTTCCTGCAGACCGATGGCCAGCAGGCCGGTGGTGACCTGTTCGCCGGTGGCGACGACGGTGTCGTATTCCTTCTGGTCGTGCAACGGCGCCATTTGCTTGCACCAGTCGACCAATTGATTGGTGACGCCGGACATGGCCGAGACCACCACCGCCACCTCGTTGCCGGCCTCGACCTCGCGCTTGACGCGCTTGGCCACATTCTTGATCCGGTCGATGTCGCCGACGGAGGTTCCGCCGAATTTCATCACGATACGAGCCATGAGGAACCCTCTAGGGACCGCGAGCGCCTTCGTTGGCCGCGATCAATGAAAACTTATGGTTTGCCGCCCGCAGGGCGCCTCTTCATACTCTGTCGCCACTCGGGAAGCAAGTGCGGCCCGGCCTTTGGGAAATGCTGGAGTTTACCATGACCACGACCGCCTCGCCCGAAGAGGTAGCCCGCTTCACCGCCATGGCCGAAGCCTGGTGGGATCCGGACGGCAAGTTCAAGCCGCTGCACCGCTTCAACCCGGTGCGTCTGGCCTTCATGCGCCGCGAGCTGGCCGCCCATTTCGGCCGCGATCCCCAGGCGATGCGCCCGTTCGAGGGGTTGACCCTGCTGGATGTCGGCTGTGGCGGCGGTCTGTTGTCGGAACCCCTGGCCCGCATGGGCTTTACCGTCACCGGCATCGATGCCGGCGACCGGAACATCGCCATCGCCAGCATCCACGCCGAGCAATCGGGCGTGCCGGTGACCTACCGGCTGGGTGGCCCCGAAGATGTCGAGCCTTCCAGCTTCGACGTGGTGATGGCCATGGAGGTGATCGAACACGTCCCCGACCCCGACCGTTTCATCGCCCTGGCGGCGGCGGCGTTGAAGCCGGGCGGCGCCTTCCTGGGGGCGACCTTGAACCGGACGCTCAAGTCCTTCGCGCTGGCCAAGGTCGGCGCCGAGTACCTGCTGCAATGGCTGCCCAAGGGCACCCACGACTGGAAGAAGTTCGTCCGCCCGTCGGAATTCGCCGCCATGCTGCGCAAGGCCGGGGTCCAGACGCGCTGTTTCAACGGCCTGGATTATTCCCTGCTGACCGACAGCTGGAGCGAGACCCAGTCGCTGGACGTCAATTACCTGCTGTTCGCGGTCAAGGAGACGGCGTGACCCGAATCCTCGCATTGCTGGCTGTGCTGATGGCGGCCTGGCCGGTACGGGCCGAGGTTTTGGTCCTGTCGCAAGGCATCAACGACCCGTTGCCGGCGCGCGCCTTGCTGATCCTGCGCGAGGCCTATCGGCGCCTGGGCATCACCATCGAGACCGAGCAGGTCCCCAACGAGCGCGCCATCGTCCTGGCCGACAGCGGCCAGACCAGCGGCGACCTGATCCGCATCGGGGGCCTGAGCGCCACCTATCCCAATCTGATCCAGGTGCCCGAGCCGGTGGTGACCTTCGAATCCACCGCCTTCACCGCGGGGCTGACCTTCCCGGTCAAGGGCTGGGAAAGCCTGCGGCCCTATCATCTGTGCGTCATGCGCGGCAACAAATTGGCCGAGATCAACACCGAGGGAATGAACCGCGAGATCGTCGGCACCATCGAGGGCATGGGCCGCATGGTCATTGCCGGTCATTGCGAAGTGGCGGTGCTGGGCCGCCAGGTCTGGCTGGAACTCGATCGCCACGGTCTGCGGCCGCTGATTTCGCTGGACCCGCCGATCCAGGTGGTGCCGCTTTATCATTATGTCCATCGGCGCCATGCCGATCTGGTGCCGCGCCTGGCCAAGGTCCTGAAAGAGCTGAACGCCGACGGCACCTCGGCCCGGCTGGTGGCCGCCGACGATCACGCGATCGAGGAAGCCCGCCGGCGGGCGCGCTGATCGGCGAGAGCCGCGAGCATAAAATCCGGATCAGCCTTTCTTGATTGTCATTGCCGGGCTTGACCCC
>NZ_CACVCE010000068.1:0-2700 GCF_902729445.1 Magnetospirillum sp. LM-5
CGCCCATAAGATTAAAGCCTTTTGCGTCACATTGGACGCAAAAGGCTTTAATTGTAGGGTCTGCTGCATTATGGACAGCGGCAGTCTTGCTTTCGTTTTGGATGGCGGCTGAAAACGAAAGGCAGCAAGCGGTAGGTCTGGCAATTCAAGAAGCACGAACCAGCGTGCAAACAGATATCGGCTTCCGCCATTGGGCTGCATCCCATGGTGGAGTTTGTGTGGCTCTTGACGCCCAAACTCCCCCGAATCCCCACTTGCACGTTCCCGACCGCGACGTGGTAACCACGACCGGCAAACACCTGACCCTGATGAATCCGGCATACGTGTTGCGTCAACTGATGCAGTCGGGATTTGTCGCCAAGGGACGAATTACGAGTATGAAGGCCATCAATCCGGATTTGCGATCTGCAAGCGGATCATCACACAGCATGGTGGGCAAATTTGGGTGGAGTCAGAACCCGGGCACGGAGCCACCTTCAGGTTCACAGTGCCGGTATAGATTTGGGAACGCACAGCGGCGAGATTGGGGGGCGAGCAATCGCCTTCAGGCGGCTCGACTTTCCTGCTTACCTTGCCGACTCCTGATTAAACCCGTTTGGTTGACGATGCCTGTTCGTCGTGCCATTCGTTATAGCCATACTTTTCGCAGGGAGGGGCAAATGAACAAGTCCGAATTGATCGCCGCCGTCGCCGATGGTGCCAAAATGACCAAGGCCGATGCGGGCAATGCCATTGATGCTGTTTTCGCAGCCATCACCGCCGCCATGAAGTCCGGCGATGATGTGCGTCTGGTCGGCTTTGGAACCTTCTCGGTCTCGGCCCGTCCTGCACGTGAAGGGCGGAATCCGCAGACTGGCAAGGCCCTGACTATCGCGGCCAGCAAGTCTGCTAAATTCACCGCCGGAAAGAGCCTCAAGGACACTATCAATGGCCGATGAAATCAAGGCGCTGACCACCAAGATTGTGGTTGCCTATCTGGGGGGCAACACGGTGGAAGCCAGGGACGTTCCGATTCTGATCAAGTCCGTTTATTCGACTTTGTCCGGTACGGGTACCTCTGCTTCGGCACCGGCTGAACGGCAGCAGCCTGCCGTTTCGGTGAAGCGGTCGGTGACCCCCGATTACATTGTCTGTTTGGAATGTGGTGATCGGCAAAAGATGCTTAAGCGACACCTCACGACTGGGCATGGGCTGACTGCCGACGAGTACCGGGCCAAGTGGGCTTTGCCCAGGGATTACCCTCTCGTCGCCCCGGAATACGCCGCACGCAGATCGGAGTTTGCGAAAGCTGTTGGGCTGGGCTATTCCCGGACGAACAGGAAGCCCAAATCAGCCACCTGATGAACAGGGAAGGGATAGTCATGCCGCCACGTAAGGCTTCCAAGCCCGCAACCGCCCCCAAGCCTGCCAAGGAAGCCAAGAAGACTGGCCGGTCCACCAGAGGTCCGCCACGGCATCGTCGAATCTGAATTCGCCAAGTTGGACCTGAACCTGAGACGTGGCCGGGAATCAGGGAAGAAGGTCGCGGCAGGGGCGTTTGAAGCCGGTCATGCCGCTGGTCCGTCCCTGACCCTTCACCCTGGTGTCCATGGGAAAGGTTCTCGGAAATAAGTAAGGGGCGTTCCCCTGCTAATTGAAGTCATTCAATTGCAATAATGGAATATCTTGGCCTTGCTCTGGGGCACGTGGTACTTATTGGTAACTGCCGATTGATGGCGGCAAATCAACGTCACCAAGATGAAAGCGTGAAATCTATGTTTCCACGAATCCGAAGGGCATTGGTCGTTGATGACGCTAAGCCGATGCGGGAACTGATCAGAATCGCTCTGGGTTCCTTCCATTGCCGCGATGTCATCGAAGTGGAGGATGGCACACTCGCATTCGGTGCCGCCAATATCGTCAGCCTTGAAGACGGCGATTTGACAGATGGCAGCACTGACATCGTTTTTCTCGACTGGATGATGCCCATGCTCGACGGCATAGCCTGCACCAAGCTGATCCGTTCAGGCGGGCTTGATGGCTTTAATGCCGATGTTCCAATCGTCATGGTTACGGCCAGGACAGAAGATGAATGCGAGAGAACGGCTTTGGATGCAGGCGTCACCGTGTTTGTCAGGAAGCCCGTCTCACTTCGCTCACTTTCCGCCGGAATTGCTGAAGCCCTGACCAAAACACCTCAGAAGGTGCTGGCGTAGCCCCCTTTTAAGAAGGGAAGTGACGGGAATAGACTGTAGGCTGGTGGATGCCGCAGGAAATGTCGGCTTGATCGGCAGCGAGGACGATATGCTCAAGCTCACGCAAGACATGATGATCGGGCACCCGATTATTGATGTCGACCACAAGAAGCTTATTAGCATAATAAATCAATTTCTGGTAACTGCGAAAATATCCGAAACCTTAGAAGGGGAAGTTGATGGGCAAAATGAAGCTGCGATGCATGTTACGCTGAAGCAGCTAATTGTCTATACACACGAACACTTTGAGAGAGAAGAAAAAATACAAAGAGAGTGCATGTATCCATATTTCGACATGCACGCCAGAGAGCACCGCGTTTTGAAGGCTCAACTTGAGGAAATGGCGTCATCCTATTTCATCACAAAGTCGAGGAAGGTAAACCGTCAATCCCTTAACGAAATGGGCGAATTCTTAAGGATGTGGCTGTTTAATCATATTATGAAGTTTGACATGAACTACAGGGCA
>NZ_CACVCE010000069.1:0-2654 GCF_902729445.1 Magnetospirillum sp. LM-5
TCCGCCACGGCACCTGGCCAACCTCAGACTCAGACCGTCGCTGCCGGTTCCACCAATTGGTGGTCCAAGGCCCGTGCGGTGGTCGGGGGACCGACAGCCATTCCGGGGATGGGCATGAACGTCGTGCAAGGCAATGTGGTCAAGGGCAATGTCGCGCCGTCCATTCCCTCGGGCATGCCCTTCATCGACACAGACCATGTCGGGGGTGCAAAGATCGGCGGATACTCCGTCGCCGATATCGTCGGCCTGGTCATGCTCGCCTTGGCGGCGGGTGTCACCGGCGGCATGATGACCATGGGCGGCGGCGTGCTCCAGGTCGCCGGTATGATGGTCTTCTTCGGCTATGGCATGTATCTGATCCGCCCGGTGGTCTTTCTGACCAATGTGGTGGTGTACGGTGCGGCCTCATTGCGCAACGACAAGGCTCAACTGGTCCAGTGGGACAAGGTCAAGCCGCTGATTCCCTGGGGCATCGCCGGCGTGATCCTGGGCTATTTCATCGGCAACGCCATCGGCGATTCTGTGGTGGGTATTCTACTGGGCCTGTTCGCTCTGATCATGGCGGGCAAGGCGGTCATGGAAATTCTTCAGCCCAATGCCGGCGAGGAAACGGCCGAGTCCATTTCCGCCGCAGAGGCTGAAGACGAGATGGACGAATTGATGGCTTTGGCAGACGGCACCTCCAGGCCCAAGGCCAGCGGCCTTGCCTTGCCGGAAGGCCATGCCCGTTCCGCGGTGTTGGGGCTGCCCATGGGTCTGTTCAGCGGTATTCTCGGCATCAGCGGCGGCGTCATCGAGGTTCCGCTGCAGCGCTATGTGGGACGCATCAGCCTGCAAAACGCCATCGCCAACAGTTCGGTCCTGGTGTTCTGGGCCTCGGTGGCCGGTTCGGTAGTGGCCTTCCTCCACGGATCCAGCACGGGTCTGATTCATTGGGAAGCGCCGGTGACCCTGGCCCTGGTGATGATTCCCGGCGCCTATGTGGGCGGCATCATCGGAGCGCGCCTGATGCGGGTCTTGCCGGTGCGGGTGCTCAAGGGCGTGTATGCGGCGACCATGGCCGCTATCGCTCTCAAGATGCTGACCTCGGTGTGATGATCATGATGCTGGGATTGGCCGGACATGAATAGCAAGGTGGCGCTTCTGGTCGTGGGACTGGCCGTTGTTCTGGCGCTCGTCATCGGGCGGCAGGGGCCGGTCGCGCCCCAGGCCACGAATACGCAGTCCCAGGCGGTGGCAGCAGGGCCGGTCGCGGCGCCTGTGGCCTTTCCCCAGCCCCAGTATCCCCAGGCGGCCAATGTTGCCATGCCGGTGGAGCCCGATCCTGCGGCGGGCGGCGGGACCGCGCCGGCGACGGAATCGCCGCTGCCCAACTTCGTTCCGCGCAAGCTGAAGGTGTTCGAAGGGCATTGGCAGGGCATGGACGGTCGCCTGATGACCGAGGAACTGGCCCGCAAGCTGAACTATCCGCGCGGCCTGCAGGGGGTTTTGCTGGGCGAAGTCACGCTGAACGCGGCGCTTTCCGGGCTTTTGGCCGGCGATGTCATCGTCAGGATCGACGATACCCCGGTCACCGACATTGAGAGTTTCAAGGCCGCCAGCCGGACCGTGGCCAACCGCTCCGAAGCGCGGATCAGCGTGCTGCGCAAGGACAACCGGCCGGGGGCTCCGGTGGTGCGCAAGCTGACGGTGGTCCTGCGCGAGGCCGAGGGCGGCCTGGGCTTCGCCCAGTTGGAAGGCGCGCCCATGATCCTGGCGGGCGATCCGCGCCCCCACGGCTATCGCGGCGCCTGCACCGATTGCCACCCCATCGGCCAGGGGTTCGAGTTGACCCCCGACCCAGATTTGATAAGCCTGCCCCCGCCGACGATCACGCGTGATATGGTCGCCCGGAGCGTCAATCCTCACGAAGTGCGCGGGCCGTGCGAAGCCTGCCACGTCATAAAGTGATCAGAGCCACCTGATTAGGATTTTGGAGAACACTATGTCTAGCAAGCCGTCGGATATTCTTGACGAGGTCACTCTTTACGCCCACTACGGCCTTTCGGTGGCGAAGAAGCTCGGAATGAACATGGTCGATGCGTTCCGTGCGGCCTTTTCCGTCAACGACGACATCCGCCAGGTGTATTACCGCGACAAGGGCATCTCTCACGCCAAGGCCGGGCGCTATTCCCAGGCCGTCATGCTGCTGGAGCAGGTCTACGACGCCGATGCCTTCGATGTGGATGTGGCTCTGCACCTGGGAATCGCCTATGTGAAGACCGGCGCCGTCGATCGCGGCACCGAACTACTCGAACGTTCCTTAACCGATGCGCCCGACAACGTGAAGGTGGCGACCGTTCTCGGCCTGACCTATGTGCAGGTGCAAAAGTACGATCTGGCCGTTCCGCTGCTGATCAAGGTGGCCGAGGCCAATCCCATCAATTTCAACGTCCGGTTCCGTCTGGGCGTGGCGCTGGACAACCTCGGCCGCTTCGACGAAGCCATCGACAGCTTCAAGATCGCGCTGGGCCTGCGTCCCAATGAAGGCAAGGTGCATCGCGCCATCGCCTTCAGCTATGAGCAGATGGGCCGGCACGAGGAAGCCTTGCCGCATTTCAAGAAGGCCAATGAACTTGACGAAGGGGCCTCGGTCTGAGGCCGTATGAGGGGCG
>NZ_CACVCE010000070.1:0-2209 GCF_902729445.1 Magnetospirillum sp. LM-5
TCTAGGTGAATACAACAGCAGAACGCTATCGTATTCGGGACACGCCATCAAGACGTACAGGATGAACTTTTCGCCCATATGGTGAAAATCTTGAACGTAAATCCGACCATGGACACCGCATCGATTACTGTATCCGCAATCGGCATCAGCGAAGTGAAGAATGCCGGTACCCGATGGCGCCATGCGGGCGCTGCGCGTTGCAGTAAGTACGCAAGCCTCTAATTTTCCCCAGGCGTCGTCAAGGCTGAGGAACCAATGGGCGTTCATGCACTCGGTTCGGAAGCGCCCGTCGAATGCCGAACTCTGATCGACCCGGATCGTCCTTGGATAGCCAATTCGGTTGCAGACCTGCTCCAGCGCCTGGACCACATTCTCGGCCCCCTGTAGCTGCACATGCCCCACCCGTGCGGGCAAGGGTCACGGAGGCGGCTTGACCGGGGGTGTCGGCTCAGGGATGCGGGGGCTGCTTGCTGCGAACGCTGTAGCAGATAACGTCGATGCCTTCGCCATGGGTGTCGTTGGCGGCTTTCCATTTCCGGGCGACGCGCTCGAAGGTGAAGAGGTCGCGCTGGGTCAGGGGATTGGAATACAGCTCTTCCAAGACCAGAACCTCGCCCACGACTCCAACCGGCATCAGACGCGCCGACGGCGAAATGGAATTGGCGATCAACTCGTCGCTCTCGCTTCCTTCGGAATCGACCCGGACAGTTGCCATGCTCCAATTGACCGCCACATAGGACTCAACCTGCATGTCGCGCAGCATGCTGATGTACAGGCCGCCGCAGCGCAGGGCGTTGGTGGGGTCGCCGAAACCGACCAGAATGGCGTTGCCGCTGGTGGTCATGGGGACGCTGACATCTTGTCCGAGGAAATTGCGGTTATAATGGACCAGTAGATCCAGCAGCATGGCCTTCTCGGCCTTGGTCTTCCGGCTCACCTGATCGAGATACAGGGCGAGAATGGCCAATTCCTTGGTTTCGTAGGTATAGAAGGGGCTGTCTTGCGGTTCCTCGTCAACGGCGTCATCGACCGGAACCGGTAAACGCGAGAGCGCCTCGTCCTGCACGGAATCGACCAAAAGGTCTGAAATCTGCGATTCGGCAAGCGGGATCGGAGCGGCTGTCGCCATGGGGGCTGCGTCGAAGGCGGAATCGTCGTCTTCCGCCATCGCCTCGACGGCGGCGAGTTCCGGCTCGGGCTCGGGCTCGGGTTCCGGTTCAAGATCCGCAGGTACATCCACCAGCGTGTCGATAGGTTCCGGCTCGGATTCTTGCTCCGGCTCGGCCAATTCCGGCTGGGCCGAATTGTCCCATTCCGGTTGGGTCTCGAAGACCGGTTCGATCTCGTTCGAAGGCGCCTCGACCGAAACGGGGGGGGCTTCGGATCCCTCGGCCTCGAAGGTCTCGACCGAAACGGGCTGCGGGCGTTCGGAAACGGTGCGGGGCAGAGGCTGTTCGGGCTCGGGCTCCAGATCCGCGACGATGGTCTGGGGGCGGCCTGCGGTCCGGCGAATGACGGCGCCGGACATGTTGGCGCCGTCGAGGAGGGTGCCGGCGGTCACGGCATCGGTCAGATCCGCGCCGGTGAAATTGGCATTGCGGGCGTCGGCGCCCGCCAGATTGGCGCCGGCCAAGGTGGCGCCGGAGAAATTGGCCCCCATCAGCTTGGCGCCGGCCAGATTGGCGCCGCTCAGATCGACTCCGGACAAATCCATCTTGCCAGCCAGATTGGCGCCAGCCAGATTGGCCATGCGCATATTGGCGCCGGAGAAGTTGGCGCGCAGCAAGGTCGCGCCGGCCAGATTGGCGCCCTGAAGCTTGGCGCCCGACAGATCGGCGTCTTCCAGGCAGGCTCGGGGGAGGTTGCAATCACGGAGATTCGCGCCGGACAGAACGGCCTTGCGCAGATTTGCCAGCGACAACAGCGATCCGGACAAATCCATCCCGGCGAGATTGGCCCCGCGCAGATTGGCGTTGGTCAGGTCCGGTCGTACATCGGGCTCCTGCTGGCGCCAGGCGTTCCAGTCGCCGGCTCCCTGGCCGAGATGTTGTAGGTGGTGTACGTTTCCCATCACAAGCAATCGATCTGTCTTTTCAAACACTCAAATCATACACCAGACCATGGATTTTTCAAAACTTATCTCCGGTCAGGCCGTGTGATGAAATGAGCGGGATGGGTCTGCTGCAATAACGGTTAACTTTGCTTTAGA